>JBJFAG010000132.1:0-3497 GCA_051887795.1 Candidatus Coproplasma sp.
TCTGAAGAGAGATGGGCTTAGACGCTCTTCATATAAGCGTCGTAATACTGTGTCAGGCTACGTTTTTCTCGGTCATTTACGTCTATGTAAACTCCCGTCGGCAAATCCGCAGGCTTCTTGTCTTGCTCGTATCTTTCCAAAGAGACGGGATTGGTAGAATAAGGTAAAAAATATTTAAAAATAATATTACCATATTTATATAAAGCAAGCATTTATCGCAAATAAGGTAAAAAATTTTCGCCCCGCACGGAACCGTGCGGGGCGTTTATAATCCACCCCACAAAAATTAACCCCGTCATTGCACTGCTGCAATGACGGGGTTTTATAAATTCATTTAAACTACATTATATATTTATGCAAGACCGTGCTTTTTCTGTAAGTACTCGTGCATAGCCAGCGCAACCTTCTTGGACTGTTCGGAAGCTTCGACAACCGTCTTTGCGCCCTTGACGACGTCGCCCGAAGCGAACACGCCTTCACGGGTGGTTTCGCCGTTAGCGCCTATCTTAGCAAGACCTCTCTCGTTGGTTTCAAGACCCTCGGTCTGGCTTAAGATGAGGTTGGAAGGTCTCTGGGAAATACAAATCATAACGCTGTCCGCCTTCATAAGCGTAGGCGTATCGGATACGGAAATCAACCTGTGTTCCTCGTCGCAGACGGTGTCGGCGAACATTACGCCCTCGTCGGTAATCTCCACGGGCTGTTTGTTGTATACGAACTCCGCACCCTCGTACTCGGCATATTCCTTTTCTTCCTCGCTCGCCGAATAGTTGTCCGAACGCACGGTAATCTTAACGTCCTTAACGCCCATTCTGAGCGCCGTTCTCGCAACGTCCATTGCAACGTTACCGGCACCGATAATGATCATGCTGTTGCCCAACTGATCGCGGTATGCTTCGGGCTTCTCTAAGTAGTGTACGCCATAGTGAACGTGGCCGAGCGTTTCGCCCTTGATGTTGAGCGATATAGGCCAGGTTACGCCGGTACCGATTGAGATTGCCTCGAACCCGTCGCGGAACAATTCCTCAACGCCGAACGCCTTACCTATGGTTATGTTGAACTTAATCTTAATACCCATTCTGAGCATTAAAGTCTTGTATCTGTCGATTATCGACTTAGGCAGTCTAAATTCGGGTATACCGAAGCGGAGTACACCGCCGATGTCCGACTTGCTTTCGAACACGGTTACGTCGTAACCGAGCTGAGCCATTGTGATTGCAATGGTAATACCTGCGGGGCCCGAACCTACTACGGCAACTTTAATTCCGTTGGAGGGGGCCTTAGTAAGCTCCAGACTATCCAAATATCTTTCGGAAATAAAGTTTTCGATAGTGGAAATTTCCACGGGCGAACCCTTAATTCCCCTTACGCAATGCCCCTGGCACTGGTTAGCGTGGTTGCAAACTATGGAGCAAACAACCGAGAGGGGGTTGTTATCGAATAACATTCTGCCCGCTTCGTCGATATCGCCCTTCAAAAAGGTCTGGATAAAGTCGGGAATGGGGGTGTTGATGGGACAACCCGTTCTGCAAAGAGGTTTTTTACAATTAAGACAGCGTTTTGCTTCTGCTATAACGTTATGAGCCATTATTATTTTTTCTCCCTTTCACATTAAATAATAAATTTTTAGTTTAAACTTCTGCAAGAGCCTGTTTGATTTTTTCAATCATTTCGGTGTATTCAGCGTCGGTTAAATAGGTTTTTGCGGGGTTCATAGTGAACGTGCCGCCCCATTCGTCGCCGCCTGCATACTTAGGGCAGAGGTGGACGTGCAAATGGCAACCCGTATCGCCGTACATGCCGTAGTTGAGCTTATCGGGGTGGAAGGCCTTATGTATAGCCTTGGCCGCCCTGTTGACGTCGGCAAAGAATAAATCCCTCTCCTCGTCGGAGATGTTTACAATTTCGCTGACGTGGTCCTTATAAGCCACAATGCATCTGCCCGGTTTGGACTGTTCTTTAAAGAGTATGAGCGAGGAAACTTTCAATTCGCAGATGAAAATGCCGAATTTATCGAGTAGCTCGCCACGCATACAATATCCGCAATTAGTATCTTTCATAACCAACTCTCCTACCATAATAATTTAACATTTTAATTATATCACCAATCTTTTAATTTTTCAATAGCTAAATAAAATTTTTATGGATAAAGTAAGCATAAATTAGCGATATGAGGGTTAAAAATACCCAATTATTATTTTTTTTAATTTTTAGTTGTATCGTGTTGATTTTTGCTTTACATTGTGATAAAATTCTTTGTAATGTGAAAATGTTACTTATTTTGGGTGATGCTTTCATGAAAATAAACTTAAGAGGGGTTTAATATGGAATGGCTTTTGATCATTGCAGGTGCTGCAGTAATTCTTGCGGTTGCCTGCGCTGCGCTTAATTTCTTTATTACCAAGAAGTTGGGCGAGGGTACTGAAAGAATGCAGGAAATCGCCGCTGCAATCCGCGTCGGTGCAAATGCGTTCATCAAGTACGAGTACAAAATCGTCGCAATTATTGGTTCTGTCGTAGCGGTGATTTTAGTTGCGTTTGTCAGCTGGCAGACGGGTATCGCATTTATCATCGGCGCGCTCGTTTCCGCAGCGGCAGGTTTCGTAGGCATGAAGATAGCAACTTACGCTAACGTAAGGGTTACCAACGCCGCAAACGAAACCCGTGACACGGGCAAGACCTTGAAGGTTGCCTTCAGGGGCGGTTCGGTTATGGGCTTATGTGTTGCAGGCTTTGCACTCTTCGGCGCTATCGTAGTATTTTTAATCTTCGGCCTTGCTTGCGGCCAGATTAACAACGTAATCAACGGCGTAAAGGAAACGTACTGGACGGGCCTTGAAGCAGGATTTACCATGACGCTTTCGGGCTACGCTCTCGGCTGCTCTATCATTGCTCTTTTCAACCGTGTAGGCGGCGGTATCTATACAAAGGCTGCAGATATGGGCGCTGACCTCGTAGGTAAGACCGAGGCTCACATCCCCGAAGACGACCCCAGAAACCCCGCAACAATAGCAGATAACGTAGGCGACAACGTAGGCGACGTTGCAGGCTTGGGCAGCGACCTTCTGGAATCCTTCGTCGGTGCAATGCTCTCAGGCGTAATCTTAGGCTGTGAAATCTTTGCCCACAGTGCGGCTGGCGCAATGACTGCCGAGCTATTAAAGACCTTGCTCTTATTCCCCATGGTATTTGCTGGTATCGGTCTTTTAGGCTGCGTAGTAGGTATCTTCTACTTGCTGTTGGTTCCTTTAAAGAAGGACGCAAACGTACATATGCAGCTCAATATCGCTACCTGGATATCCGCAGGTATTTCAGTCGTAGGCTGTTTCCTGCTCAGCTTCTTCATGTTCCAGAAATATGATTCCGCAGTGCTTTCGGACGTGCTTAAGTTCAAGGCGGGCAACCTGTCCCCCTGGATAGCTGCCGTTTTAGGTATTGCTGCAGGTATCGTAATCGGTATCATCTCCGAGTACTACACCAGCTATGACTACAAGCCC
>JBJFAG010000133.1:0-3479 GCA_051887795.1 Candidatus Coproplasma sp.
TGGACGCCTTAACCCACGCAATCGAGGCATATATAGGCAGGGGCGGCAACAAGTCGACACGTCAAGACGCATTGGAAGCATGCAAGCTCATCTTTGAAAATATTGAAAAATCCTACGGCTCCCCCGACCGTTTGGCAAGGCAGAACATGCTCATTGCCTCTCACAAAGCGGGCAGGGCGTTTTCAAAGGCGTACGTAGGCTACGTTCACTCACTCGCCCATTCGCTCGGCGGCAAGTATAACGTACCCCACGGTCTCGCAAACGCCGTAATACTTCCCATAGTATTAAGGGAATACGGCGGTAAAATCCATAAAAAACTCTGGCAAATAGCAGTTTATTGCAATTTGGCTTCGGATACCGACCCCTATGAAGTAGGCGCAGACAAGCTTATTGAAGAGATTGAAAGGTTAAACTCAGCGTTCAATATCCCCACAACCCTCCCCGTAATAAATGCGGAAGATCTGGAAGAGCTTGCAACCTATGCCGAAAGGGAGGCTAACCCTCTCTATCCCGTTCCCGTGCTGTGGGATAAGGAAAAATTAAAGGGAATGTATCTG
This sequence comes from Candidatus Coproplasma sp., assembly GCA_051887795.1. Classification (GTDB taxonomy): domain Bacteria; phylum Bacillota; class Clostridia; order Christensenellales; family Borkfalkiaceae; genus Coproplasma. Next base: position 558 of record JBJFAG010000133.1, read on the forward strand.
CAAATTAAAGGTGAATAATAATGGAAGTAAAGGAAATTTTACAGGCACAGAGGGCCTATTTTGAAAGCGGTGTAACGCTGGACGTCAAGCACCGATTGAGATATTTGAAGGCACTATATGCCGCAATCAATGACAATTTAGACGCAATTCACGAAGGGCTTTATAAGGACTTGGGTAAGAGCCAAAGCGAGAGCTATATGTGTGAAACGGGGCTTGCATTGAGCGAGCTTTCGTTTATGATTAAGCACCTGAAAAGCTTTGCAAGACCTAAGAAGGTTAAAACCCCGCTTGCCCAGTTCAAGTCAAAAAGCTACCGTCTGCCCTCGCCCTACGGCAACGTACTGATTATGAACCCCTGGAATTATCCCTTCCTGCTTTCAATCGACCCGTTGATCGACGCGGTTGCGGCAGGCAACACCGCAGTGGTAAAGTTAAGCGCCTATTCGCCCAACGTAAACCAAGCCATAAAAAAGGTGGTTGAAAGCGTATTCCCCCCTGAATATGTGGCAGTTATCTTTGGCGGAAGGCAGGTAAACGAGGAGCTTATCAACAGTAAATTCGACTATATTTTCTTTACGGGAAGCAAGACGGTTGGCAAGCTCGTCTATGAAAAAGCAGCCCAAAACCTTACCCCAGTAACCTTGGAGCTGGGCGGGAAAAGCCCCTGCATAGTAGATGAAACGGCGAATATTCCCCTTGCGGCAAAGCGCATTGTGTGGGGTAAATTCGTAAACCTGGGCCAGACGTGCGTTGCCCCCGACTACATTTTCTGTGCTGAGTCGGTACACGACAGGCTTATTGAAGAACTTAAAAAGCAGATAGTAAAACAGTACGGTGAAAACCCCATTGAAAACAGCGACTACGGCAATATTATAAGTCGGAAGCACTTTGACCGCATAATGGGGTTAATCGACGAAAGAAAAATCGTACACGGCGGTAGGGGTGACAGTCAGACTTTAAAAATCGAACCCACCGTTCTGGACAGGGTAAGCCCTTCCGACGCAGTCATGCAGGAGGAGATTTTCGGCCCCGTCCTGCCCGTTATGACCTATAAGGATATCAGCGAAGTGACCTCTTATGTCTCGCAAAACGACAGCCCGCTGGCGCTCTACGTCTTTTCCTCCGAAAAAAAGGCAATAAAAAAGTTGACGACAACTTTAGGCTTTGGCGGCGGCTGCGTCAACGACGTGGTTATTTATCTCGCAACTTCTCAAATGCCCTTCGGCGGTTTCGGTGCAAGCGGAATGGGCGGCTATCACGGCAAAGTCGGGTTTGAAACCTTTACCCACTACAAGAGCATTGTGGACAAGGCAACCTGGATTGACCTGCCCATGCGCTACCGCCCTGCAAAGAAGTGCTATGATAAACTTATTAAACTGTTTTTACGCTAAGGCGTTTTTAACCGAAATCAATATATGAGTTACGGCAAAGATTATTGAAAAGACGATAAGCGGTATGCTTGCAACGACTATACCCGAAAACACGAATATAGTTGAGGGTATAGCGGAGAGCAGAACAGCCCTTAACAGGTTATCCTTTTTCCACATAATTACCCAGATCAGCAGATAGCTTAAAACCAACGCGCCGTTTACGGCAAGGTAAACAACTTCAGCATAGGGGAAGTAGTAGCCCAAATAGGTGTAGGGTATATTGAAAATCATCAGGGCAAAACAGGCGTACCTGCCTATCTGCTCAAACGCTTCGCACAATTTATTGCTATACTTATTTTCAAACCCGTCCTTATGGCAAAAAGCAAAGGCGATATTCGGCACCATAATCAGGACGATAATAATCAGCCCGTAATAATTAAACCAACCCATACCCGTATTATAACAGTTTAAAATGTAAAAATCAATACTATAAACAAACGACCGCCGTGGCTGAATTATTCAGCCACGGCGGTATTCTCGTTTCCCTTATTTGACGGGGAACTGAATTTCTGTTAAATAATCTTCTTCGTTCTTCTTATTCCAACAGCCGTCAATGTAGCACTCCCTGGGGAAATCTGCAATCTTCAAGCCGTTGTCCTCGATATATTTGATAATCAGGTTGTACGAGGAGCGAAGGTTGGCATAAGAGCCTCTGTGCTGAATACACACGCACTTTGTCTTAGGGATAGTGGTAAACTTAATATTCTCGGTCTCCACGCCTTTTTCTGTAACCGCCTCGACGTAGCGGATAGCGATGTCCTCTTCCCTGTACTCACCGTCTAAATAGTTTAAATAGCAGTAGCCGGGCTCCACGCATTTAAGGTTGGGGTTAGCCTTGGCGCACTCACTGCCTGCCCACAGGACAAATTCGGCAATCCCGCCAAAGTTTGCAATCTTACCGTCCTTGTAATAGACGGTGTATTCGGGTATTTCCTTAATAAAAATCTGTTCTTTCATAGCTTGCTCCTTCTGCAATAATTGTATTTTAAGGAGTTGAGAGTTGCACAAATCGACCTGTTCGGCAATGCTTTTCTTTCTGTTTTCTAAAATTAAGTTGAGGTCCTCTCCGGAAAAGACCCGTTTAATCTCCTTGACGGAAAGCCCGATATCCCTCAGTTTAACGATAAATTCCACCTGGGACAGCTGATCTGCCGAGTAGTAGCGGTAGTTGGTAAACTCGTCCACGAAACAAGGTTTAATCAACCCCTGCTCTTCATAGAAGCGCAGCGCCTTAACCGTCATCTTACAAAGCATTGAAAACTCACCGATTTTGTACATATTTCATCTCCTGCAAAAAGAATATAAGCTATCCCCTAAAAGGAGAGTCAAGCGTTTTTTCAAAAAAAGATTAAAATTTTTTTATAATGGGTAATGCGTATATGAATAAAGGAAGGCATAGGCCTTCCTTTTACGTCTGGTGAAGATAAATGGACTTGAACCATCGACCTCTTGCATGTCAAGCAAGCGCTCTAACCAACTGAGCTATACCTTC
>JBJFAG010000134.1:0-3429 GCA_051887795.1 Candidatus Coproplasma sp.
GAGGGAGGATCAGGCGCTTTTCCCCATAGTACAGGGCAACTTCTATAAAGACCTCCGCGGAAAGAGCCTTGACGTCTGCAAGCAATATGCGGTAGACGGCATAGCGATAGGCGGTCTTTCGGTAGGCGAACCTAAGCCTGTTATGTATGAAATGCTCGACTTTTTGCAGCCGTTAATGCCCGAAGGCGTTCCCCGTTATTTAATGGGAGTAGGCTCTCCCGACTGTCTGATAGAGGGTGTGTTAAGGGGGATAGATATGTTCGACTGCGTACTTGCAACCAGGGTTGCCAGAAACGGTACGGCGTTCACCTCAAGGGGTAAGATTGTCGCCCGCAACGGTGCTTATAAAGAGGACTTTTCAACACTTGATCCTGAATGTGATTGTTATTGTTGTAAAAACTACACCAAGGCATATCTTCGCCACCTGATAAACGTGGGTGAAATGCTCTCGGCACAGCTTTTAAGCTTACACAACGTAACCTTTTTGCATAAGCTCATGGCGGACATGAGGGAGGCAATATTTGCCGACAGCCTTTTAGATTTTGCAAAAGAGTTCTATTCAAAGTACGGTTCACATTAAATTCACACCATTTTCGCAAAAAATCACTTGCCAAATGGGTTTAAAGTGTTTTATAATTAAATGGTAAATATTTTATTCGGAGTGAAATTATGTTATTATCATTATTAGACGGTAGCACGACAACAACTAATGCTAACAGTTGGATCTCCTATGTGCTTATCGGTGTACTTGTTGTAATTTTAGTTGCGTCTATGATTATAATGAACCGCCGTAGCAAGAAGCGTGAGCAGGAGGCAAAGGATCTGATTGACGCAGTCAAGCCCGGTAACAAGGTTACCACAATCGGCGGTATCGTAGGTATCGTAGTTGAAGTTAACCCTGATGACAACACTATCGTTGTTGAAACGGGCAGCGAAGAGCACGGTAAGACCTATATGAAGTTTATCCGTCAGGCAATCTATGAAAGCGATGCTGTAATAGACAAGAAGGAAGCTGAAGCTAAGGCTGCAGAAACCGTTACGGAAGAGGCAACCGCTACTGAAGAGGCTACAACTTCTGAAGAGGTCCCCACCGAAACTGCTGCAGAAGAGACGCCCAAGGCAGAGTAAACTCAATTATTAAATAGCAAAAACAATTTAATAACGTTCTTAAAGCAGACGCCCCCGCATATTTTTAGATTGCGGGGGTATTTTTATGCTTAAAGAAAGTTTTCTACAGATATTGAAGGCAACCTTGTTTGCCGTGGTTTTTTCACTAATTTACGTACTCTTGTTTACACTAATTATTCACTTGACTCAGCTTGATCAAACAATTGTCAAACCGGTTAATCAGGTGTTTAAAATAATTGCTATTGCGGTTGGCTCGTTACTGTTTATTAACGGGCAAAAGGGGTTTATCAAGGGTGCGCTGTCCGGACTATGTACGGTGATAGTCAACTATATTCTCTTTTCGATTATTGGCGGTTCGTTTGAGTTGGAATGGACTTTTATATTTGAAGTTCTGCTCTCGGTTATTGCAGGTATGATTACGGGGATAATAGCCGTAAACATTAAGAAGGCATAGAATTTAGGCTAAACTCAAAAAAAAGTGAAAAACACTTGATTTTTGCAGTTACATATAATATAATTTTATTATACGAATTATTTCGCTTAAGGAGAACAATTATGATTAAGACTATTGCAAAACCCGCAGAAAAGAAAGTTACCGCTTGTGGCGAATGCAGGAGTACCTGCCAGTCTGCTTGCAAGACCAGCTGCACCGTCGGCAACCAGAGCTGCGAAAGGATCACCAGGGAAGAAAACCCTGAAAAGATCAACAAGTAATTCAAACAACAACTTTTTTAAGGAGCAGACTATAATTCTGCTCCTTAATGTTATGTAATTAATCGGGCTGTCCGAAATTATCTCGGCGTGCCCAATCTTTATTTTAGGTCGTAAGATTTATTTACGCCTCCTACGGTTGAAAAAATATGGTTCACGTTTTCAAGTACAAAAATTACAATTATATATTCGATTCGGGTAGCGGAAGCTTACACGAGTGTGATGATAAGACCTACGATTATTTAGCGCATATGTTGGGGCAGAACGTCGATATCTCCTATCTTACAGAAGAGGAAAAGAAGGAGATCGAGGGCGACGTAGCCGCTCTTCAATCACAGGGGCTTTTGTTTGCGCAGGAGACCAAGTCCCGCCCGGTTAAGTCAAACGAGGTCAAGGCGCTCTGCATACACATCTGTCACGACTGCAACCTTCGCTGCCGCTACTGCTTTGCCGATGAGGGCGCTTACCATTCCGCACGTGAGTTTATGAGCGAGGAAACGGCCAAAAAGGCAATTGATTTTTTAATTGAAAACAGTGGCCACAGAAAGGTGTTGGAGGTCGATTTCTTCGGCGGTGAACCCTTAATGTGCCTCCAGACCATTAAAAACGTCGTATACTATGCCAAGGAAAAGGCTGCCGCAAAGGGTAAAAAGTTCCTGTTTACCACGACAACCAACGCCCTTTTGTTAAATGACGAGGCAATTCAATTCTTCAATGAAGAGATGGAAAACGTCGTTCTTTCACTCGATGGACGTAAAGAGGTGCACGACGCCATAAGAAAGACGGTAAACGGCAAGGGCAGTTTTGATTTAGTGATCGGCAATATCAAAAAGTTCGTGGCTTCCAGGGGTAATAAAAGTTACTACGTAAGGGGTACTTACACTGCTAAAAATCTCGATTTTGCAAAGGACGTACTATTCCTTGCAGACAACGGCTTTGATTCCATTTCAATGGAACCCGTCGTAACCGATATCGACGATCTGGCAATTAAAGAGGAGCATCTGCCTGTAATTTTGCAAGAATATGAACACCTCTGCGACGAGTATCTTAAGAGATATGAAGAGGGGAACGGTTTCAATTTCTTCCACTTTAACGTCGATTTGGAGGGCGGTCCCTGCCTTTCAAAGAGGGTGTCGGCGTGCGGTGCAGGCAACGAGTATTTCTCTGTTGCGCCTAACGGAGATCTGTATCCCTGCCACCAGTTCGTCGGTGATGAAAAGTTTAAAATGGGCAACGTTTTCGAGGGTAAACTCAATTCCGATATTCGTTGCGTGTTTGCTGAAAACTGCCTCTTCACAAGGAAGAAGTGCGAGGATTGCTTTGCAAAGTATATCTGCAGCGGCGGCTGCAGCGCAAACAACTACCACTTTATGGGCGACCTGAACGAGCCCTATGCCATCACGTGCGAGATGATGAAAAAGAGGGTGGAATGCGGAATGCACGTTCTTGCCCGTAAAAAAGAGCTGGCAAACAATAAGTAAGTCTCATATTTTAAAAAATAGGTCTAAAGCGGAGTAAAAATAGTTTTCAATAAGAAAATTATTTGACTACTCCGCCTTTTTTCTATATAATTATAAAGGTTATAAAGTT
>JBJFAG010000135.1:0-3413 GCA_051887795.1 Candidatus Coproplasma sp.
CCTGCACTGCATTATAGGCGTTGAAATATACCTTCCCGTCAATCTCAGGCGCATTAAAATACGCTCTGCCGACAAAACAATTTCTGTCGTAATCTATTCCGTCACATACGACGTTAAGTTTCTTCCCTACAAAACCTGATAAGAACTGATAGGAAATTTCACTCTGAACCTCATACAGCTTTTTTACCCTCTTCTTCTTTACTGAAGCAGGTATTTGTCCTTTTAACTTGTAGGCTGCCGTATCAGGCTCCCTCGAATATGCAAAGAATCCGCAATTTACAAGCTTTGCCTCTTTGAGGAAGTTACACATACCCTCAAATTCTTCGTCCGTTTCGGTGGGAAAACCGCTGATAAATGTTGAACGGATTGCAATACCGGGAATCTCTTTCCTTAACTTTTCAATCAATTCAAGGTACTGCCCTCTGGTGCCTCTCCTGTTCATGAGCTTTAGCACCCTATCCTCGCTGTGTTGCAGGGGAATATCCAGATATTTTATTATCTTAGGGTTGTCACTTATCTCCTCGATTAACCCGTCGTCAATCATATCGGGATAACAGTAAAGTAATCTTACACTTTTAATGTTGACAAGTGTTGTCAACTTATGTAAAAAATTTTTTAAATTTTTATTATTTTTTAAATCAATTCCGTATCTCGACACGTCCTGAGCAACCAGAATCAGTTCTGAAACGTCACCTAAATTTTCAGCTTCCTTTAACAATAGCTCTTCGGGATAGCTTCTGTATCTACCCCTGATTTTGGGAATGAGGCAATAAGTACAGAAATTATTACACCCGTCTGCAATCTTTAAATACGCATAATGGCAGGGTGTAGTTACCACCCTGTCACAGCTATATTCTTTATTGCCACAACCGACGAGATTTACCCTCTCTCCGTCGTAAGCTTTTTCAAGAGCAGAAAAGAAAAGGTTATAGTCGTCAACACCTAAAAAAACGTCGGCTTCGGTTAAACTATCAAACAGCTCACCGATGTATTTTTGCGGCAGACAGCCTGTTACGACCAACTTTTCAAGACATTCGCTCTTATATCCCGCACACTCCAGAACAGTTTCAACCGCCTCTTTCCTGGCTGAGTTTAAAAAGGCACAGGTATTGACAATAAGCACCTCAGCACGAGAGGGGTCGTTAACAATCTGACAGCCTTTTGCTGAAATCAATGCGATTAATTTTTCTGCATCAACCCTGTTTTTATCGCATCCGAGCGAAATTATACCGAATTTCTTTTTGGTAAAATCAATCATCAACGTCACCGTATTTGGTTATAAACTCATCCTTTGAAAGCAGTACCTTTCTGGGTTTGGAACCCTCCGACTGGGTTATATAATTCATATTTTCCATCCAGTCGATTATCTTACATGCCTTCATATACCCGATAGGGAATCGACGTTGAATCATCGAAACAGAAGCCTGATTGCTGGTTACGCAGAACCAAAGAGCTTTTATAAAAGTATCGTCAACCTTGGAAGAATCCCCATCCATTACCGAACCTTCCGAAGAGATATTTTCGGCAGGCTCCTCTTCAACTTTATTAATAAAGTCGCTTACGCTCTCGTCAAAATAGGTTTCGTTATGGGCCTTGATAAAGTCTGTTACCTTCTGCACTTCGTGAGTGTCTATAAAGCAACCCTGTATTCTTGCAAGGTCGGGGTTCTCTGCAGAGCGGAAGTACAAATCGCCCTTACCTAAAAGTTTTTCTGCACCGCCGATATCGAATATACACCTTGAATCGTCAAAGGAGTTAACCTTAAAACCTATTCTGGTGGGAAGGTTAGACTTGATTAAACCTGTAATACAGTCAACCGAGGGACGCTGGGTTGCTAAAATTAAGTGAATGCCGCACGCCCTGGCTTTTTGAACAAGCCTGATAATTCTCGATTCAATGTCCTTTTTAGCCTGTAACATAAGGTCGCCGAACTCGTCTAAAATAATGACTATTTTGGGCAGTTTTTCTTCACCTTTAGGCAGATGTGCGTTGTATTCGGTAAGGTTTTTAGTAGCAATGCCCTTTTCCGTCATCTCCTTGAAAAGCGCATAACGCCTCTCCATTTCCTTGATAGCCCAATTCAAAGCTTTCATTGCCTTATCAATGTCGTAGATAATCTCGTTTATCATAAGGTGAGGCAATTTATCATAGGAAATAAATTCAACCTGTTTGGGGTCAACAAGTATAAATCTTAATTCTTCGGGTCCGTATTTATACAGCAGACTGACTATCAGGGTGCTTAAACAAATACTCTTACCACTGCCAGTAGTACCTGCAACCAAAAGGTGAGGCATCTTGGTAATATCGGGACAGATAACCGAACCTTCAACGTTTTTACCTAACGTGAACGTCAGGCTGTTGGGCTTTGCATTAATAAATTCACTGCTTGCAAGCATACCCTTCAAGCCTACCGTCGTACGCTTTACGTTGGGGACTTCTATGGAAATAGCGCCTTTGGAGTAGTTCAAATAGGCGTTTACGTTCTCCTTCATAAGAGCCATGGCGATTGCGTCACGGTATTTTAACGCATTTTTAATATTTGTTCTATCCTCAATAATGACGTCGTAACGGGTTATTGCAGGACCGACCACGACGTTAGCAATTCTGCTGTCAATGCGGAAATTAGCAAGCGTTTCACAAATAATCTGCTTGCTTTCCTCAATTTCGCTCGTATTTACGTTATTATTTTCAGGGTAATCGTCTAACAGATCAAGCGTAGGGCGGACGTACTTTTTCCATACGTGCTTAGGCTTTTCAGGCTCTACGGGGGCTGCCGCTTCAGGCTGAACCTGGGCAGTCTTAGGTGCAGGATTATTAACCGTAACACCGGTCCTCGTATTATCGCCAAAACCTATTGTCCGCTCTGTTTCAAAACCTGAAGGCACGTTTTGACGGGTACCGACTTCGGTTAACGGTGTTTCATCACTGAAGAATGTTCCCCCCTCTCCCTCTGTGTCGTCAAACAGCTTATCTCTATCTCTGTTCCTCATCGGATTGGAAAGCACGGAAGTATCAGGCTCAACTAAGGTTCCGCCCCTGGTTAAATTTACATTTGACGAATTGAAAATATCAAACAGATTAATACCCTTACCGCGATCAGGCTCCTGTTCTTCACGTGCTTCCTCTTCGGATATACGCTGTTCATTTACCTGAGTATCAGCTACCTGTCTGGCAGTCTCCTGAGGAGGTTGATAGATTTGTTCAGATTGCTCAAAAGTCGTCTCCTGACTCTGTACTACATCGCCGGCAGCGTTTTCTATAGGTTGTGAATAATCTTCGTCAGTATTTATTTCTTCAATTTCGCCATAAATATCAGAGTCAAACTGTGATTCTGCAGGCAATTCACCTTCAACAACAGCATCATCGCTCTGTTGTGAATTTACGTCATAATTAAATGACTGAGCAGGCTGATT
>JBJFAG010000136.1:0-3409 GCA_051887795.1 Candidatus Coproplasma sp.
ATTGAAAAAAACTTAAACCTTCCTTTTTAGCAAATTCTGCAAATGCTTCGGCAATGCCATCTCCTGTAATACCGTCGTGATTATATAAATCTTGCTCAACAACCAAATGCCCGTGACCGTCAAGTGCATTTGTGCCGTCAGTCTGTTTGACATATATTTTATCACCACTATTATCCTTCCCTGGCTTTTGTTGCGTAGCAAAGAAAATATTATAATCGTCTTTCTTCGGACAAGCCTCTTGGGGTTTTCCAGTGTTCTTGTCAATAACCACTTCTCCTGTTTTAGGGTCGACGATTGTACCACCCCATTTCTGTACAAACAAAACCGAAGTCTTAGTTCCCGTATGAGGTTTAAATGTATTACCATGCAAACCCACCACAGCAAGAATGCGACAACGTTCGGCTATATATTCTCGAATATATTTATCGCTACTGTTATTAAATCTTCCTTGAGGCAACACGATTGCCATCCTTCCACCAGGCTTCAGAAAATCAAGGTTGCGTTCTATAAATAGCACATCACGCCCAACTTTACTTTGTGCCTTACCTTTATCGTTTTTACCGAGTTCATATCTTCCGAGTATTCTCGTTTCCTTGATATCTCCTGCGAAAGGAGGATTAGCCATCACGATATCAAAATCGAACTCCTGATAATTATTTCCTCGACGTAGATCTTGTAAACGGAAAAAGCCTTCGGAGTATGTACGTAACCAATCTACTTGTTTTGCCGTTTCATCCCAACGGTCAAAATCAAGAGTATTAAGGTGTAATACATTCGTATGTCCGTCACCGGCAATTAAGTTTAGCGTACGAGCGACACGGACAGCTTTTTCATCGAAGTCGATACCAAAAATATTATCTTTTACATATTCGACAAATTCATAAGGCTTTTTATCAAGAGAGAATAATTCGTTTATTTTCATCCCTCTGTCTAAAGCCATTTTGCGCCATACGTGGAATATGGAATGTACAGGGAAACCACTACTTCCGCAAGCCGTATCTATCATCTTTTCATTTTCTTTGGGATTGAGCATACGGACACACATCTCTATTACATAGCGAGGTGTGAAAAATTGTCCTTTCTCACCCTTACTCGATTTGCTCATTAAATACTCGAAAGCGTCATCAACCACTTCAAGATTACTATTAAATAGCTTGACGCTTTGAAGTGAAGCAACACAAATTGAGAGATGTGACGGGGAGAGCATTATCTTTGTGTTTTCTTCAAACACACCTTTCCATTTTTTATTTGCTGCATTGAATAAATTTTGTATCTCTTCTTTCAATTTGAACTCGGTACGCCCAGCATTTGTAAATTCAAGATAGCGCGACGGAGTTTGTCCACTCATAAATTCGTCATATAATTTTGCAAAAATAAGCTTGAAGCATTCCTCAAAGACGTCCACACCAGCATTGGCGAGAACTTCATCTTCTAAATCTTTGATTTTATCTTGGAGTGATATTTTATCCTTTTGTAGTGCGTCATTCTCCTTCAAATCTTCTATAGTCCAACGCTTGGAAATAACATCCATAAGCGTTTGCGTTGCTTTGGGAATATCACGTATATCTTCAAAATAGTTAGGGTCTTTACGGTTATAATAAGCGATTTGCTCACCATTACACCATACTGCAATTGGAGCACCCGTACTATTGCAATAGCTTTTAAGTTGCTCTTTACCGTCTTTTAATTTCGGCTTTTTTACTTCAATAACTATATACGGAATAAGTGGGCGGTCTTCGTCCATAATGACAATATCCGCACGTTTCACTTCACGACCAAAATATACCGGATATTCAAGCTTTATACGTGCTACCGGATAACCATATTCATTGATTAGCTTATAAATAAGAAGTTGGCGCACAACCTCTTCAGGTTTTAACGTGATTTGCTTTTTACGTACAAGGCAATCCACCAAGGCATAAGGCTTACCTTTTTTATCTTCCTTTTCAATAATGCGCCCATTTAAGTTGTCAATGCTTTCTTGGCTGAACTGTTCGGTCTTATATTCACTGTCCTTTAAAATATCATATATCGTCATTTGGATACTCCTTATACAACCCTATTTCTATTCACATAAATTTAGCGTTTCTTATCAGTGATCTATTTAAACATTATATCAAATTCTAATAAGAAACTCAACATAAAGGTCATTGTAAAAATCAGTACTTTATCTTAAAATAGTCAAGGTACTTTTTAAACCTGTCTTGTGCCGTTAAGCAGGTATCCCGTAGATAACCTCGTTCGTCGGTCCACTCTTTCAACCCACGATAGTAGAACAGCTTTAGCTCTTCGTCAATGATAAACGGTACAATGTTATACTTTAAGCAATCCTTAAACAATAGTAGTCTGCCTATGCGCCCATTCCCATCTTGGAAGGGGTGGATACATTCAAACTTATAATGAAAATCCAGCAGGTCGTCAAAAGTCTTTTCCTTTTTAGCGTTGTATTCAAATAGCAACGCTTTTATTTTTTCGGCAACTTCTTCGGGCTGTGCCGTGTACATATTACCAACGGTGTTTGGCAGTCTTTTATAATCACCCACGGCAAACCAATCCTGCCTGGCGTCAGTCGTTCCGCTTTTCAACGTACGGTGTAACTCTTTTATAAAGGCTTCGGTAATGGGCTTCCTGGCATTCTCTATAATCAAATCAACACATTTAAAGTGATTAGCCGTTTCAACAATATCGTCGACCTTTACAGCTTCGCTTTCAATTCCTATCGTGTTAGTTTCAAAGATATAACGGGTTTGGTCGTGAGTTAGCCGACTGCCTTCAATATGGTTTGAATTGTAGGTCAACTCAACTTGAATCAAATGATAGATTCCGCCTGAAAGTTTAGCTCTCTTTTCCGCTAAAAGCACTTCTAAAAGTGTAGTGGGCAATTCTACTTTTTTGTTTACCCTGTCAGGCTTTTGCGCATCTTCGGGAACATTCCAAGTTTTGCCCGTTAAAAATGCACCTTCAATCTTACCCGTTGCGCAGTAGTTCCGAACACTACGCTCTGATATATTCCATTTCTTTGCTATTTCGGAAACGGACAAATATTTCATAACTCACACCTCAATAAAAAGTATATCACGCTATCGGCAAAAAAGCAATATTTTGCGCAAATTACTTTTTGAAGTTTTTGCCGTTATCGGCATAACGCTTTTTTAAAGTTTTTGGATACAAAACAAATCGGGTTTCCCGATTGTGTGGCGAGCGACGGGGACGGAGCGAAGCCGTCGTGGGGCAACTTGTGGCACCGCCTTTACCTGCTTAGGCATCGGTTTTCAATGCTCTTTTTGCAACATTTTTATTGCACACAATTTTTCTTTAAATAATCGAAATTATTTTTATAATTATGACTATGTCTGTCATATTTACTATGTTATAGTTTGGCTATGGATAAGTTAGCGTATCACTATAA
>JBJFAG010000137.1:0-3369 GCA_051887795.1 Candidatus Coproplasma sp.
TGTTTGTCGGTAACACCCCCAAAACGGACGATTTGATATTTTAAGACGTAGGGAACGCTCTAAAAACTTTTGTTGTTAAATAGTTTTTAGAGTAGCAGTCAATCCGGTCAAACATAGAGAATGCCCGATTTTATTCCTTTTTTGCCAAAACGAATATCCTATTTTATTCCTTTTTTGCTAAAACAACTATCCGATTTTATTCCTTTATTATTGACAATAACTAATTAAGTTTGTATAATTAAACTGAGGATTTAAAGTATGTTAAAGAGAAAAGCGTATAAAAAGTTAATAGAGTGGAAGGAAAATCACACAAAAAATTGTTTAATGGTAAAGGGAGCAAGGCAGGTAGGAAAAACATACCTGGTGCGTGAGTTCGGTAAAAATGAGTATGAAAGTTTTATCGAAATCAATTTTATCAAGAACAGTGAATTAAAAGAGATTTTCAGCGGAGAGTTGGATGCTGAGACCATTTATAAGCGTATGACGGCACAAATTCGTGACGTCAATTTAGTTCCGCATAAGACGTTAATATTTTTAGATGAAATTCAGGCGTGCGGCAGGGCGAGAACGGCTTTAAAGTTTTTGGCGGAGGACGGAAGATTCGACGTTATAACTTCGGGTAGTCTGCTCGGTCTGACCTATGGCGAGGACGATGACGACAACGTTGAAGAGCCTGAATCTGTTCCGACGGGATATGAAGAGTTTTTAACAATGTACTCTCTTGATTTTGAGGAATTTCTCTGGGCGGAGGGGTATGCAGACGCCGTGCCTATATTGAAAGAGTATTTTGATAAAAGGGAACGTGTGCCTGATGAGTTAAATAAGAAATACGAAACGCTATTCCGTGAATATATGGTGGTTGGCGGTATGCCCGAGGTGGTTTTCGATTACGTTCAAAATCACGATTTTACAAAGGTAACTGCCATTCAGGAACGTATTTTAGAAAACTACCGCTTTGATATTTCCAAGCATGCAAAAGGTGTGGAGAAGGTTAAGGTAAGAAGATGTTACGACGCAGTTCCCAAACAGCTTGCAAAAGAGATAACCAAGTTTCAATATGCTACCGTTGAGAAGGGGCAGACCAGCAAAAAATACGGCGGAAGCGTGCAGTGGTTAAAGGATTCGAATATGGTTCACCCGTGCTATAACGTTCACGAACCGTACCTTCCTTTAATGGCAAATGCAATAGAAGAGCAGTTTAAATTGTATATCAACGACACGGGGCTTTTGTGTGCGATATATGGGTTTGAAACCAAAAGGGCAGTATTAAACAACACTATAAAGGGAAATGCCAAAGGCGGTATTTACGAGAACGTCATTTCAGAACTTCTGTTGAAGAACGGCTATTCTTTATACTACTATAAACCCGATAACGAACACGAGTTGGAGTTTTTGATTGAGAAGTACGGCGAGGTCATTCCTGTTGAAGTAAAGGCAGGTAACACAAGCACGGCTACGCTGAATAGATTTATTGAAAAGTATTCGCCCGTAATCTCCTACAAATTCATCAGCGGAAATATAGGCGTGAACGGAGCAAAATATTCTCTACCCCACTATATGGTAATGTTTGTCTAAAATACTTGATTTTGTTTCCTAATTTCTGCGACTAATCCGGAATTTAATTCGAGATTAGTCGTAATATGTTTAGGTAAGCGAGACGGCGGCAAGGTGACTTGCCGCCGTCGTTGCGTGTTTTACAATTTAATAGCTTGATTTAAACCGTCGAAATTAATCGGCGGTTTTTTCATTGATACGGGAATATGCCTAAGTTATGCCACTTCGGTTGCAGAAATTGTGAACTTCTGACCGTTTAACAGGGCGTATGTAATGCCGTCTCCGTCAAGGGTGAATTGACCTATAAAATAGTCTTTGAGCAGAGGTATAATCTCGGCAAGCAGGTCGCCGGCGTTAATCTGCGGTTCGTTTCTTAAGATTTCATCTTGAGTATATTTTAAAGATAAGTTTTTCATAATAAGTACTCCAATATTTTTTCACTTTCGTGCGCACCGATTGTGTGCTTATATTATACCCCTGCGTCTGAACAAAATCAAATAAATCTGTTCAGACTGTGGGATAATCTTTTGTCGAAGGAGTACTACTTTATGGATATTTTGTCGAAACTCTCTGAAAGACTAAAAGACCTTATGAACGAGGCGCAAATTAAGACGCCGGCATTAGCAGAAAAAACTAATCTCGAACAATCTGTAATTTCAAAATTTTTAAGGGCGGAACGTATGCCGTCTGCAAAATCTTTGGTTACGCTTGCCGACTGCTTTCATTGTTCTACCGACTATCTTCTTGGGTTGTCCGATGTTTTAGACGAAAGGGAGTTTAAGCAGAGACCGCCATTTAACGAGCAGTTAAGTTTTCTTTTAGAGCATTACCATATTACGAAATACCGTCTTGAAAAGGAGACAAAACTTACGGAAGAAACGGTCAATCGCTGGCATAAGGGAAAGTATGAGCCTACGGTTGAAAGCTTGGTAAGGCTTGCAACGTACTTTAATTGTTCGGTTGATTTCATTCTCGGCAGAGAAAATTAAATAACTATTGATTGTAAAAGCTGTTTGTGATACAATAATAACAGCACATCGGTTGTCGGAAGCTACGGGGGAATGAAAATGAATTATTCGTTTAATTACAGCCTAATTAAAGAACAGGGAAGAACGTTTATTGAAATACCTTTTAACGTTTGGGAGACGCTTGGTATCAAAGGGAATATACCCGTAAGCGTTAATATTAATTCCGTTTCTTTCGAGTGCAAACTGTTGCCTAAAGGACAGGGAAAATACTATATTCCAGTTAAAAAAGATATAGCGTTAAAAATAGATGAAAGCGGAGAAGTCTCCTTTGAAGTAATTCAATCATTGACAAGAATAAATAACAATAGCCCGTATAGCAATGAAAATCCTATAAGAAAAATTGATTGCATTAACGAAATGGATGTTAAACCGGGGTTATGCGGTCAGACTTGCATTGCTATGCTTGCAGGTATTGAAGTTGGCGAAGTCGTTAAGCTAATGGGCAGACAAATTTCCTGGTCGAAAATAATTGAGGCGTTAGATTATTATGGTATAAAACATTCGGGGAAGATGGTTTATCCTAAGAGGAAAAACGTTGCTTATCCGCAATGCTTTATTGCATATGTAAACGGTGAATTTGTCCTTTACTATCTGGATAGATTTTATGGTAAGAGTGCAGATATCAGCGAAGTAACCAGTTTTATGGAAATTGTTTTATAAAAAAATTTGGCAGAAAAGTCGAAGGTGAGAGCAATGGCGTGTTATTTTATGATTGACACCTATATTCCCGACGGAGGTAATCGGGAAGAATACGATTATTACATAGAAAAGGTCAGACCGATTGTCG
>JBJFAG010000138.1:0-14052 GCA_051887795.1 Candidatus Coproplasma sp.
TTTAACCTTCAATAACTACCGTTCTGCAACAACCGACTAATGTTTTTGAAATGAATAAAGCGGCAAAACGTGGGGTTTTGCCGCTGATTTTAGTTGTTTATGCTATTATCCAGATGAACCGTTCGGTTTTTAAACTACCGTATGTACGGTTGATTTGCTGATTTTGAAGTGGTTGGCAGCTGCTCTTACCGTGGAGTTTGTCTTAACTATATATTCTGCTTCTGCAAGTATTCGCATATGGATATCCCACATAATCCTTCCCCCTTTTTTTTGACGAACTATTCAACGGAGTAGTTTTTGTCTATGAGAAAAATATATGCTGAGCAAACAATAATTATGTCGATAAACGGGCTGAATATTCGGCATTTTAGTAAACGCACAACAATTAACTAATTGTTTGGATTAACTATTGTAAGCTGAATTTTTTTAAATAATATTGACTTTGAGGCGTACATGTAGTATAAATAATTAAAGAGCTTATATATTTTGAGGGTAGTATGAATTATAATGCGATTATCGAACTAGTTTACGAGGCAAGGAAAATAGCCTTAGACAAAAAACTAAGATCAGACGTAAGTCTGAAAGGCAAATCCGACTACGTTACGAAAGCCGATTTAGAAATAAGCGATTTTGTTAAAACCCAATTAAAGAGGATAGCCCCTGAAACCGCATTCGTTACAGAGGAGGAATCCGAACACTCCAACGCCGACGACCGTTTTATCCTTGACCCGATTGACGGCACGACCAATATTGTAAGAGGTTATAATTTAAGCTCGATTTCGCTTGCACATTATTCGCACGGAAAGGTAAAATTCGGAGTCGTTTACAGTATTTTTGGTGAAGAGATGTTTTTTGCGTTAGAGGGCAAGGGCGCATACCGCCTGGATACGCGAGGGGGCATTAAGCACCTGCTGAAATACGGCGTTGAAAACTATTGCAATAATCCGATTAAAGTTTCTGACGTATTGCCCGAAAATGCAATTTGTGAATTTGGGGCAGGCTCTACCAACAAGGCAAGCGCAAACCAAACCTTTGCATTAGCGCAGAAAATATTTAAAGACTGTGCAGACCTAAGGAGAATTTGTTCAACCGCCCTGTCTATATGTTTTATAGCTGCAGGCAGGATAGACGGCTACTTTGAACGAAGAATTAAGCCTTGGGACTATGCGGCGGCGGCGCTTATACTGAGCGAGGCCGGCGGTAAAATTTCACAGTGGGACGGTCAGGCTCTGCCTTTTGACGGCCCCAGCAGTATCGTTGCCGCAAATCCTGCCGTTTACGACTATCTGGTTAAAGCACTTAATTCCGATGACAAAGGTTGAGAGATATGAAAAGAACGAACAGGACAGCAAAGATTATAACTCAATTGCATGGATTATCATTTACGATATTTGCCATAATAAGCGTTGCGTTTAACTACTACATTTACCCGATTTTAACAGAAAAAATCAGTACGGGCTTTATTGTAATCTTACTCGATGCAATCATTTCCGCATTTTTATATACGGTTATTTACTTTATATTAACTTTCATTTATAAAATTGTAATTTTCAGACTTAAAAACAAAAATCATAATTTAAAAGGCGTATGGTATCACGTTCATCTTAAACGTAACATGCACGGATTTGTTGCCGTAAAGAGCATAAGAGCAGGGATAACCAAAGTTACGCAGGACTTTTACGATTTGGATTTTTCTGCAGAGAACTATTCCTATTCCCTTAACGCAGATAATCAACTTGAAGAAAAATCGGGTGCAACCAATAAGACGCACTGGAATTACTGTGCCACCGACTGGAGCGGCGACGACATAATAGCTTGCTACACGGCGTCGTCCGCAGACAAAAAGAAGATTACTCAATGCCCGTTCTGCGGAGCAGCTATAGCCGAAGGGCAGGAAGTTTCGGGCGAATCCAAAGAACGCATAGGAGTACACCGCCTTAAAATTATAGATAAAAACGAAATTCGCGGTACTTTTGCAGATCAATATCCTTCTGCAAGTTTCGGTGAAATTTTCTTTTTCCGCAAAAAAGAGGACAGGGACAGGCTGATTATGGACTTTTTGACTGACGGCGACCTGGACGAATTTGTATAACAATCGGTTTGACATTTTTAGATAAATGCCGGAGTAGGTTTCCCTACTTCGGCATTAATTTTGTATTCTATGATTATCAGGCTTTTTACTCTACCGTAACGCTTTTTGCAAGGTTGCGGGGTTTGTCTACGTCCAACCCCTTGGCGACGCTGACGTAGTAAGCAAGCAATTGCAGAGGTATTACAGCTAAGCTTGCCGCAAGCAGTTCGTCCGTCTGGGGGATATAAAACGTGAAGTCGGCCTTTCCCTCAACGGAAGAATTGCCGATAGCAGTTACTTCCATTAAATAGGCGCCACGGCTTTTAACCTCTACCATATTGCTTACCGTCTTTTCGATAAGCTTTTGCTGAGTTAATATACCGATGACGAGCGTATCCTTCTCCACAAGGCTGATAGTGCCGTGCTTAAGCTCGCCTGCGGCGTACGCCTCGGAGTGAATATAGCTTATCTCCTTAAGCTTCAAGCTGCCTTCTAAGCTCAAAGCATAGTCAATTCCCCTGCCGATAAGGAATACGTCCTTCCTGTTTATAATCTGTGACGCAAACTTCTGCAAGCTCTCCTTCCTTTCAATTAGCTCCGCAATCTTATCGGGCAACGTCTGCATTTCGTTCAAAAGCTGAGTATATCTCTTTTCGGAAATACTTCCTTTAACATAAGCAAACTGCAGCGAGAGTAAATATCCCGCAATGAGCTGGGCGCTGTACGCTTTAGTCGTTGCAACGGCAATTTCGGGGCCCGCCTTGGTGTAAAAGACGCTGTCCGCCTCCCTTGCAACGGATGAGCCGACGACGTTGACGATAGCAAGAGTTTTAACCCCTCTGCTCTTCGCCTCCCTCAATGCCGCAAGCGTATCGGCTGTTTCACCCGATTGGCTGATTAACACGACTAACGTGTTCTTAGTAAAAATTGGATTTCTGTACCTGAACTCCGAAGCAAGCTCAACGCGGACGGGTATGCGGGCTAAGCTCTCCATAACGTACTGGGTAACCACGCCAACGTGATACGCCGAACCGCAGGCAACTATTTGTATATTGTCTATCCCCTTAATTTCCCCGTCCGAAATATTGAGCTCGGTAAAGTCTATTTTATTGTCCTTGACGAAATAGCTGAAAGTATCTTTAACTGCTTTGGGTTGTTCGTGAATTTCCTTTATCATGAAATGCTCGAACCCGCCCTTTTCGGCAGCCTCTGCATCCCACGTTATCTCAACTGAATCCTTGCGCACTTCCTCACCGTCGAGGTTATAAAAATGCACTTCGCCCGCCTTGACGCAGGCCATCTCCAGATTGTCTATATAGTAGACGTTGCGTACGTGCTTTAAGATTGCGGGAACGTCCGAGGCAATAAAGGTTTCACCGTCGCCTACGCCTATTATCATAGGGCTGTCTTTACGGGCTACCCATATCTGGTCGGGGTAGTCGTTGAACATTATCTCTAAAGCATAGGAACCCCTTATTCTCACCATTGCCTTGGCTATGGCGTCAATAGGGCCTATGTTATACTTTTTGTAATAATAGTCGACAAGATTAACGGCAACCTCCGTATCCGTCTGACTGTAGAACGTATAGCCCTTCCTGATGAGCTTTTGCTTGAGTTCGGTATAGTTTTCGATAATGCCGTTATGTACGGCAAATACCGTCTCCTCGTCGTTGCAGTGGGGGTGAGCGTTAAGCTCGGAGGGTTCGCCGTGGGTTGCCCAACGGGTATGGCCTATACCGCAGATACCATTGAGAGATTTACCCCCGTCAAGCTTTTGACTTAAATTGCTCAATCTGCCCTTGGCTTTGACGACTACCGTCTTTCCGTCGTCGCCTCTTACGGCAACGCCTGCGGAATCGTAACCCCTGTATTCAAGCTTTTGCAGCCCGTCCAAAAGAATGGGCGCAGCCTGTTTTGTGCCGATATATCCTACGATACCACACATATTTATTCCTCAATTGCGTAGCCCTTACGCCTGATTACTTCAACGACGGACTGTGCAAGCTCTTCACACTCCTCTTTCGTCTGCGCCTCTACCATAACCCTGACTAAGGGTTCGGTACCCGATTCCCTTACTAATATCCTGCCGTTATTCCCGAGGATATCGGCAACCTTGTTAACCGCTTTTTTTACGTCCCCGTCGTTTTGAGCCGCTTTTTTATCCTTAACCCTAACGTTGATAAGCACCTGGGGATAGATTTTAACGGGTGAAGCAAGACGAGAAAGAGTTGTCTTTTTCGCCATCATGACTTCCATAACTTTAAGGCTGGTTAATATGCCGTCGCCCGTCGTTGCATACTTTGTAAAGATGATATGCCCCGACTGCTCTCCCCCTAATCGGCAGCCGTTCATTGTCATATACTCGTAGACGTACTTGTCGCCTACCGCGGTTTTTGCATACTCTATGCCGATTTCGTCAAACGCCTTGTAGAGCCCGAGGTTGCTCATAACCGTGGTTACTACCGTGTTATTGAAGAGCTTTCCCCGCTCCTGCATATACTTACCGTAGATGTAGAGGATATGGTCGCCCGTCACCACCTGGCCGTTTTCGTCAACGCAAAGGCATCTGTCTGCGTCGCCGTCGTAGGCAAAGCCGACGTCAAGCCCCTTTTCAACCACCAATTTCTGTAAACCCTCGATATGGGTTGAACCTGCGTTTTCGTTTACGTTGAAGCCGTCGGGCGTATCGTTTATAGTTACAACCTTAGCGCCTAGCGCCTCGAATACGCAACGTGCGATATTCCAGGAGCTGCCGTTTGCGCAGTCAAGCCCCACCTTCTTGCCCTTGAATGAGTACATACCCAGCGAGATAAGATAGGCAATATAGCGGTTTCTGCCCGAGGCGTAGTCCACGGTTTTACCGATATTCTCTCTGGTGGCATAGGGCAATTCCTTTATCTCTTCGCCGAAAACGTTGAGCTTGCCGTCTATGTATGCTTCGACGAGATTAATAGTCGACTCCTCCATCTTCTCGCCCTGACAATTGAGCAGCTTTATTCCGTTGTCGTAATAGGGGTTGTGACTTGCGGAAATCATAATGCCGCAGTCGAACTCGTCAACCCTCGTAATATAGGCAACCGAAGGCGTGGTCGTAACGTGGAGCATGTACGCGTCTGCACCCGATGCGGTAAGGCCTGCAATCAAGGTGTATTCGAACATATAGCTCGAACGTCTGGTATCCTTGCCTATCACTATTCTTGCAGGCTCGGTTATGCCGCTGCGGCGTTTTAATTCACCGTAATACCAACCTAAAAACCTGCCTACTTTATATGCGTGTTCAGCGGTGAGGGTTACGTTGGCCTCTCCCCTGAAGCCGTCTGTTCCGAAATATTTCCCCATATTCTCAAATTTCCTTTTTGACTACTACGCCGCCCGTCTTAAAAATACTGTTGGCGGGAACAACTCCCCTGACGCTCGAAAGTGAATATACGTTTGAATTTCTGCCGATAACCGTACCGGGATTTAACACGCTGTTGCAGCCGACCTCTACGAAGTCGCCCAGCATTGCACCCATCTTTTTAAGGTTTGTCTCTATTATTTCATCTTTGCTTTTAACGCTGATTAGCGTCTTATCCGACTTGACGTTGGAGGTTATCGAACCTGCGCCCATATGCGATTTGTAGCCTAATATGCTGTCGCCAACGTAGTTGTAATGGGGCGTCTGCACGTTATCGAACAGGATTACGTTCTTAAGCTCTACCGAATTGCCCACAACGCAGTTGTTGCCGACCAGCGCACTGCCTCTTATGAATGCGCAATGCCTAACCTCGGTCTCCGCACCGATTATGCAGGGTGCGCCTAAATATGCCGTGGGGGCAACCTTTGCCGTTTTATGCACCCAGACGTCCTTGGCAACCTGCTCGTATTCATCCGAAGGCAGCGATTGCCCGAGGGAGATTATTAAGTCTTTAATCCCCTTTAACGCCTCCCAAGGATAGGTGAACTTACTCAAATAATCCTTTGCTAAGGTATGATTTAAATTAAACAACTCGTCTATTGTATACATAATACCCCCCTTGTCAGACGCCTATACGCCCAATCTGCCTGAACGCCTTGTATATTCTATTAAATAACGCTTTACACTATAACACATAAATTTTAGCTTATAAATTAATATGTTGTCAACAAACTTTTTTGACAAAATAATAATTACCTGTTAAGGCTTGCGTGAATAAGAAAAGCCCCGCTGGGCGGGGCGTAACGTTTTAATTACTTACCTGACGGCAATTGTCTGTCTTATCTACTCACCTGACGGCAATTGAGCGTCTTATCTACATGCCTGACGGCAATTGTCTGTTAAATAATTTATCGTACTGCTTGGGAAACTTCTTCTTTACATATTCCTTTGCAGACGTAAAGTCCACGTTACGGTATTTTACGTCGTGACAGTCGGAGGCAATGAAGTCCACAAGCTCCTTCTTTAAAAGATACTTTGCCGTCTTTGTCCTTTCCTTATGGTTGAATGCGCTTGCATTAATCTGAATGAGCGCACCCGTCTCCCTGATGTCTGCAAAGTCCTTTTTGGTAAGATTTACATACCTCTCTATGTGCGCAACAATGGGCTTGTAGTTTGCAATAGTCAGCTCGTACACCGCATCGCACACTTGCTCACCGCTGCAGCCTACGGGGAACTCGACAAGCACGTAATTTGTATCGCCGAGCGTCAACAACTCACCCTTTGCAATATCCTTAGCCATTCCCTCATAGCAGAGAATTTCAGCGCCGAGGTAAAATTTTACGGGTGAAGATTTTGTCTTTTCTTTAAAATTGGCAAATTCGCGCCGAAGTATATCGGCGCGACGCATCATTTTATTTTGATGGGGAGTACATATTACGCAGTCAACGCCCTGTTCGACGTACTGTGAAAGCAACGTCTGCGAGGTTAATTCGCTGTCCGCACCGTCATCTACACCCCATAATATGTGGCTGTGAATATCAATCATCTGTCTTTTTTGTTGCATCCGCAGCCGCCGCTTCTGCAGTAGCGCTCAGCGAACCGTATTCTTTACCGTAGTAGTTGTAGTAGTTGTAACCGCCGTCAACCTTGCTTTCAGTACCCTTGGTTACGTTGATACCTATGATGTTTGCACCGCCTGCTCTCAATGAGTTGATTGCAACTTCCGCATCCCTCTTGTGAACGTCCTTCATTGCGGTAGTGAACATTACGCCGTCGCACAAAGGAGCGATTGCAATAGCGTCTGCACAGGGAAGAACGGGAGCCGTATCGATAATTACGTAATCGTACATACCCTTAAGCTTGCTTAAAAGTTCGGGCAGAGATTTATGGCCTATTATCGCCATGGGGTTGACTATCTTTCTGCCTGCGTTGATTACGTCAACACCGGCCTCGGAATGCTTGATTATGTCTTCAAATTCACAGGAGCCTGCAAACAGATCAGCAATGCCGTTATCGCCTGAAACACCGAATACCTTATGGATAACGGGCTTACGCATATCAAGGTCGACTATAACAACCTTTTGTCCGTTATATGCTATACAGGAAGCGAGGTTGCAGACCGAAGTACTCTTCCACTCATCCTCCTGAGAGGAGGTGAACATAATGACTTTATTGGGACTTTCAAGGTTGGAATACTTGATGTTGGAGAGCAATGCGTTGTAGGGTTCGAAGGTCTTTACGTCCCTCTTTAAAAGCTTTGCCTTTGAAGTATTCTTCTTGTTATCCTTGTCCTTTCTTTCATCCATAAGGCTCTCGGGGAAGTAGCCCATAACCTTGGCAGAAAGACGGCTTTCGATTTCCTTCTTAGTCCTGAACTTGGTGGAGCAAAGCTCTTTAACGGCGACAACCGCACACGCAACTACCACTGCGGCAACGCCTGAAACAAGTATGCACATCATCTTGTTGGGGCTTGCGTATTCGCCTTCCTCCGCAGACGACGTCTGGGTTATGGTACCCTTAAGAAATTCGAGACCGGGGGTGGTGGTAGTAACTTCTATAAGTTTGGTTACCAGGGAATTTGCCAGATTTGCGGAAAGAATCTTATCACGGTTTTCAACGCTCAACGATACGAGATAGTTCATATCGCCGTACTTAACCGTAACCATTTCCTTTAAATCTTTTTTAACGATTTCGTACTCGTCCGCAACGGGCTTAAGCACTATGTCCTCGGTTACAAGCGACGCAACCGTTTCGATAAGGCGGAAGGAGTTTACATAGTCGATGTTGCCGTTCTCGGTATCATCACTGTCCACTCTAACCGCAACGACGAAGGTTGCAGACGACTTGTAAGTGGGTTTGATTATCGCAAACGAATATACCAACCCGATAACGAGTACGCCTACAAACACTGCTGCAAAAAGTATTATGTTCTTCCATAAATACTTAAAAAGATCACCGATGCTGATTGTTTTTTCTTCCTGTTCGTAGTTTTCCATGACAATTCCTTAAAACTTATTTATCCGACGGTCGACAACAATTTTGCCTAACCGACAAATTACACAATTCATTATCCTATTTTTAGCTAAAAATGTCAAACGATTTATGTCTTAATTTATTATGTGTTTATTTATATTTTTATATTAAAGTATTAATTACAAAATGTCAATATGTAGAGTTGGATAAATAATGGAAAACGATAAACATTTTAACATTATAAAGGCGGAAGCGACTGCCCCCGCCCGCTTTTAATTATGCCCTGACGCCCCCTGATTGCTTTAAAAGCTCTTCACATTCCGACTTTTCGATAAACCGCCTTTCAACGAGAACGGGGATTAATTTTTTAATCAGCTCCACATTGTCCGTTATTATTTTTTCTGCAGTTTTTAGGCAGTTTGCAAGCGTCGTTTCAAAAACCGTATTGAGCCTTTGGATAAATTCGGGGGTGTAGGCAAGCCTTTCACTCCTCCATGCGGAATACAGGTTTTCAATGCCGAATAATCCCTGCCCTGCCATATTGAGCATGATTGAATGGGCATTGGGCATTACGCCGCGAAGATTATCGTAGACCTTGTTGAACAACAGCTGCTCTGCCGCATATCCGCCCAAAAGAACAGTGACGGTGTTGAGCAAATCGGTCTTGCTGTAATAGATAATTTCATACGGTTCGTCCCTGAGGAAATCGTCGCCGTTCTCCTGTATGTACCTCGTTATCTCCTCGTCCTCTGCATGGATATCAAAGTCGTCGTCATAATCGTTGCTGCGGTCAGCGTAGTAGTCGTCCTCTTCATAATCATCGTCGTACTCGGCCAAAATCCTATTAAAGAAATTGTTACCGACGTTACTTTCGTCAAGGTCGAGAACGTAGTCCGCATTGTTGAAGGTTCGGGCTACGATAAAGTGACCGATATTTCTGCAGGCGTTGACTACGTCGTTGACGCTTGCACTCTTGCGGGGAATATCCTCGTTTTCAACCTCAAGTATCTTTTCGGTGACGAGCTGCTTGCTGACGAAGTAGTTTTCGTCCGAACGTATGATACACTCGTTTATAAGCGTCTCCAACGCCGAACAGGTGAAACCCGTACACAGCTTTGCAAGCTCCTCCATCTCAATGCCGAACTTGCAGAAAGACCTGTTTGCATAGAGCTTTAATATCTCCACCCTCGATATGTAGTCGGGCTTGCCGATATTTATCTTTTTGTCAATCCTCCCCGGACGAACGAGCGTTTCGGGCAGAGAACCGTAGCTATTGCACGTTGCCACAAATATAAAGTTGTCGGAGCTGTCCATTCCATCGATAAGCGTTAAAAGCTGGGCCAAAATGGTCTTGGACTGGTCGGTGTAGTACTCCTCCTCGTCATTGGGAAGCAGTTTATCCAGCTCGTCAAAGAATATCATTGACGGCTCCTTACGCTTTGCCGCCTTTTCAAACGCCCTCCTTATCCTCCTGCATACTCTTACGCTGCCGTCGACGTCGGACACGTCAATTAATATGACGTTCAGACCGCACTCACGGGCCAGCACCTTTGAAAACAGCGTCTTGCCCGTACCCGCCTCCCCGTAGAAGATTATGCCCTTTGGAAGTTTTGCACCCCTTTCAAGGTACTTATCCCTGTTCTTAATCACCTCGCATATCCTTTGAAGTTCCTCCTTTTCCGCCTTGTAACCTGCAATGCTGTCAAACGTGTAATCCATAAATTTTTCACCTCCGAATGATTGATGACAACATTATACAACGGGTACGCTAAAATGATATTACCGCAAATGTTAAAAAAATTATGCCCCCTTTTTCCCTGGAATATCGGCTGTTTTAGTTGATTTTATGCCCCCTTTCAGGGTACAATATTTAAGAGGTGCAAAATATGGATGAAAAGATTAAGGTAAGTCTGCCAAAAGACGTTCTGACAACCTTAAAAAAGGACTGCGAGGATTTTAAAATTTTAAAGGCTGACGGAAGCGCAAACTTCAACAGCTTTATTAACCTTTTAATTAACAATTATTACGGGACGTTCACCGCTAAAGAGGAGAGCTTGCACGACGATATACGCAGCGCGCTGGCCGCCGTACCCGATTATTATAAGGAGAAGGCGTTTGGCAATCTGGTTAAACTGTTTGCCGTGCAGAACTTCTCCTCGCCCGATAAGCACAACACAACCACCTTTTCGTTTAAACCCACCAAGGTGGCACGTAAGGCAATAAGTTACATAGAGCAGGTTGTTTTACAGGATGAATCGCTCTCCTCATTCTACAGGCGAATGTTCATCTCCTACACTAAGGCCACCAAAAACGAGAGAGAGAAGATAATTCATAGGGAGAACTTCGAACTGCTTAACAGGGCTTTAAAAAAGGGAAAACAGGTGTGTATTGTATTAAACAACGGAGATTTGTTCAACAATTCCTCCGTCTACGCCGTTGCTGCGGGGAAGGACGAGCTGTTTAATTACGTGTTAATATACAGCGAAAAGCAGAACTATACCATTCGGTTAGCTTCGATATATTCTGTTTCCATTCTGGCGGAGAAAGCCGTTATCGCCGAGGAGAACGGCAAGCTGTTTGAACGCCAGGTTGCCTGCGGCGCTCAATACCCCATGTACAGCACCGACTGCGAACCTATAAGGGTACAGCTGACTGAAAAGGGCAAAAAGCTGTTTGACAGGATATACCTCTACCGCCCTACGCCCGTTAAGATCGAGGGAGATATATACACCTTCGACTGTTCGGCAAACCAGCTTTTATACTACTTTGAACGCTTCGGCGACAGCGCCCTGATACTCTCGCCCAAAAAGTTGGGTATCTTTATGCGCAATTATTACTACTATGCCTTAAAAAAGTACAGAACGGTATATAAGATGGATTGAATAACGGCATTGAAAAGGCGGGTGAGAATTAACTCACCCGCCTGTTTTTTTAAATTTTTGTCAACCTTCAACCAACGTGAAAGTGAAGCTGTCAAAGCCTATGGACGTCTCCCTTTCAAAGCTTGCGCTGTCGCCTATGCCCTCCAATACGAAATAGTGGTCCTGGGCGCCCTCCTTTAAGCGGAAGCACACGGCGCCGTCTATTACCTCGTCCACGATTATGCGGAAGAAGGGCAGACGGAATATCTCATCCATCAGGTACTCGCCCTCCGCTACGGGAACGAGCTGCCTGCCGCCGTACTCCGTATCGTAGGCCATAGAGCTTACTTTGACTGAAATATACGTTACCACGTTCTGGAATTGAGCTTTCTGAACTGGGCAACGGTGGTCGTGTGGGAGTTTAATCCGCCGTCAACCGTTAAAATCTGGCCTGTGAAATATTCGCTCTCGTCCGAAGCGAGATATACGCACATATAGCCTATATCTTCGGGGCAGCCGTAGCGGTTAACCATGATGTTGTCGGTGAAGATATCCTTGAGTACCTGGGGTACGTGAGCGTCGTTTTCAGGCGTTACGATTAAGCCGGGACGAACGCAGTTGCAGCGGATGTTCTGCTTGCCGTACTGCAATGCGGTGTACTGCGTGAGCTTGTCTACCCCCGCCTTTGCGCATGCGTATGCGGTGGAACCTAAATCACCCGAACACGAAGCCATTGAACCGATGTTGATTATAGAGCCGCCTCCGTTTTTCTGCAGGTAGGGCAAAACTGCCTTGGTTGCATAGAAAGTACCCCTCAAATCGCTCTGCAAAATGGCGTCCCACATTTCAAGCGTAAGCTCTTCAACCTTACCGTCCTTTAACGCTACGTTTGCGGCGTTGTTGACTAATACGTCTATCTTTCCGTACTTTTCAACAGTGTCTGCATACAGAGCGTCGATGCTTGCCGTATCGGTTATATCCATGAAGTGATAATAAGCCTCGCCGCCCTCTGCCGTTATACGGTCGACGACTGCCTGGCCCTTCTCTTTACGCCTGCCGCAGATGACTACCTTTGCACCCTCTGCCGCAAACAGTCTGGCAATACCGATGCCGATGCCGCTGGTTGAACCAGTTACAATTGCTACTTTACCTTTTAATCTGTCCATAATAATACCTCCTGAACGGCTTATATTTTAGCAGATAAATTTAAAATATTCAATTGTCTGATGATATATATTTAAAATTTTTATGACTGATTGTTTTACTAATCGCGTGATTTATTTTATAATAATGATAAGAGATAATAAAAATAGGTAATATAATTCGTTATGAGGTTTTGAATGGATTTCTCCGATAAACTGATTTTAAAATTTAATAAAAATTCAAACTATACCCTTGCCTTTATCTGCCGTATTGCAGCTATTTTAATGCTGATTGCAATAATTTTAACCGCCTGTAACGTGTTCGTTCTCGGCAATGAGATCTATCCCGTCCTGTCTGCGTCAATTTTAATAATGCTGCTGCCCACTCTTTTTTATAACGTCTTGCACAAGGACAGCACCTTTTTGAAATACCTGTTCTTGACAATCTTAGTGCTTATGGCGGGGCTGTTGTATTCACTGCTCTCCTATCACGTGATATTGATGCTTGCATTCCCCGTACTCGTATCCTGCCTGTACTGCGAGAAGAAGTGCGTAGTGTATACTTCGGTACTCAGCTACCCCGTAATTATCGCCTCCCACTTCATAGCGTTTGCCTTGAAGATGGTACCCGACGAACCGTTAGTTACCCTCAGGGGCGTGATTGCCTACGGCATTTTACCCAGACTTCTGGAGTTCACCATAATGTTCGTCATAGCCTACAGCATGACGGATAAGGTGGAGAGGTTGATTAAAGACCTTATCAGTAAGAACAAGGAGTCCTTTGACAATCAACAGACGGTTATTTACTCGCTCTCCGAGATGATTGAAACCCAATCCCACGATACGGGTGCGCACGTAAAGCGCGTGAGTGAGTACACCAAAATTTTATGCCGCGCCATGAATATGAGCGACGAGGAGACCTGGCTTGTCAGCACCGCCGCAATGATGCACGACGTCGGAAAACTGATGGTACCCGCCAATATCTTGAATAAGCCGGGCAAGCTCACCAACGAGGAGTTTTCGGAAGTTAAAAAACACGTTGAGTTCGGCGAGAATATGCTTAAAAACGCACCCGGCGAGCTGATGAAAATCTCAACCGAGATAGCAAAGGAACACCACGAAAAATACAACGGCGAGGGGTATCTGAAAATGAAGGGCGAGGAAATCTCTATCTACGCCAGAATTGTTGCCATTGCCGACGTGTTCGACGCACTCATCTCCCGCAGGCCGTACAAAGAAGCCTGGGATTTATCTGCGGCAAAGCAGGAAATTCTGTCCCAGAGCGGTAAGCACTTCGACCCCGAACTCGTAAAACTGTTCGACGAAAACTTCGATAAGTTCGTTGAAGTGCATGATTCCTACCCTGATGAAAATAATTGATAAAAGTAATAAGTAAACCTGCGGCGGCGAATTTCTTCGCCGCCGCAGGTCTTATTTTTTTATTGATTTATTCGTTATCCTGAGCTTGATCAGGCGTTGAATCGGGGGTATCTGCGGGGGAATCTGTTTCAACTCCCGCTGCGTTTACCGAAGCTTTAACCTTCTTTTCCCTTACGGGGGGCTGAAGCTCGGGGTGCTTCATAAGCTTAATCAGCACGAACTTCTGCA
>JBJFAG010000139.1:0-13956 GCA_051887795.1 Candidatus Coproplasma sp.
CCCTTCTGTTTTCGCGAACGGCCTTATCCAGCACCTTTTCCGCACTTTCAACGGGCAGAGCGCATAGCCTTTGGGTGACGTCGCCCGCTAACGTTACGCCGTCAAGCTTGTAGAAGCTGCATATTCTCTCCACAATCTCGTCAATGGCGGCGGGCTTTTCGCTCGACTTAACGGAGTCAAGCTCTATTATCTCAACCAGGTTTTTAATCTTTTGGGCGTTCTCCCTGTCGCATATGCAGATGGGCAGCACGCCCGATAAATCAAGCGTAAGCGCAGGGCGGTAAAGGTGGAACTTACGGCGCTTTTCACTCTTTAGCACCACCTTAGTCAGCTCGATAGCGGCGTCGCTTATCTCGCCCTTGAATACAAGCAGGTGAACGTTGTTCTTGTTCTCGTTCAGCCCCCTGACAAACACGCTGTTTTTAGTCGGTTCGAAGTCGAAGTCCCTCAGCTCGCCCACCTCTATCCGCTCGATATGGGCGGGGCGAAGCGCGTCGCGTATTGCAGACACGTACCTTTCAAGCACGTATTCCGAATCGCTGCAAAGACACATGGGGCGGAAGGAGTCGGAAAATCTTAAATCACTATAGTACAGCGCCCGAATGACTTCGGTCTTTTCCTCATCTCTGCCTGAAAGTATTCTCGTGAAAGCGTCCTCGTCGACGGTTATATCGCCGTACTTTAAGCGTAAGGGCAGGTCGCAGGTCTCGGAGATGGTCTCCTTATTTTCAGAGAACAAAATCCTCTCCTTATCCTTTATGCCTATCGCCTCGCTGAAGATAAGCCTTGCATACATGGGGTCGAAAGTGTCCTTGCTCAGCCTGTTGGTGTTGATTGCCTGTCTGATGAGCAGCACCTCCCTGTCACACTCCTCCTCGCTTACGCCGTATCTCTGGGCGATTATGCGGGGTAAAAATTCGTAGGGGGTATTCTTAACGGAGGCGTTCAATATCTTTAACAGCTGGGTCTTATCCCTGTCCGAATAGGCGAACATGGCAAGCGTTGCGGTTACGTCGCCCCACTGCATTGCCTTGGTAAGCTGACTTACACCCCCGCATATATCCCGTTCAACGAGCAAGCCCTCGCACTTTAATATGCCGAGCGTTCTCATTGCGGCGACATTGCCGTTCTCCGCTCCGTCCATAATGGTCTTTATAACCAGGGTGGAGGTGCTTTCTCTGGCGGCAATCAGCGAATACTTGCCGGCTATCGTTATGGCGTTGCCCTTTATGGCGATAAGCTGTTCCTCATAGGGGGTGTAGCCGCAGTCGTTGCCGACGAGCTGGTTATACTGCTTTATACGCTTATAGCGCTTGAAGCCGTCCTCGGTCGTAATCTCGCATACGGCCTCGCTCCGGGTGAGCTCAAACAGCCTTTTCTCTTCCCCTTCGGGCAGACAGAATAATCTGCTCAATACGGCAAACAGCCTCTCTCTTTCGTAGAACTCACCGAGCATAGCGTCGGCGAGGAAGTATTCGTTTAAAAAAATTTCAGTCAATCTGTTGAACATCTTAATTCTCCTTTGCTTTATTCTTACCGGGTATTACCTTGTCTATAATACCGTATGCCAGCGCCTCCTGGGCAGTCATAATGTAGTCTCTGTCGGTATCCTTCTGAATGGTCCTGATGGGCTTGCCCGTGTTCTCCGAGAGGATACGGTTTAACCTGTCACGCGTCCTTTTAATGTGGTCTGCGGCAATTATCACGTCGCTCGCCTGGCCGCTCGCCCCGCCCAGAGGCTGGTGAATGAGTATCTCGCAATTGGCGGTTGCGGTACGCATGCCGCGGCTGCCCGCCGAGAGCAGGAAGGCGCCCATGCTTGCGCACATGCCGAGTCCCACCGTTCTTATCTGGGCTTCAATGTAGTTTAAGGTATCGTAGATGGCAAGTCCGTCCGTAACGCTCCCGCCGGGGGAGTTAATCTGAATTGTGATTATTCTCTCCTCCTGAGGTACTCCTCCGCGTTTGAATTTATCGTCCAGGTATTGCAGCTCGCTTGTAACCAGATCTGCCATAGCCGTGTCAATAACACCAAAGATGTTGATGGTGTTCCTCTCCAACGCATAGTTGCGCGAAAATAATTCCTTGTTTTCCATTCGTCTCTTCCTCCTGATTGTGCTTAAATATCTTATCCTCTTAAATTATACAACGCCCTTATATACAAACCTGTCAAATAAAAAATGACAAAAAAAAGTGCAACCAACTTTTTTAAAAAGTTCGTCGCACTAAATCACAAAAACATATTTATCTTCAACCGCACGAAGTATCGAGCGTGAAAATACCCTTTAGCTCATACTTCGAAAATACGGCGTCGATAGCTTGGCTTTGGTGACAAAGTCGACGTCTGCAGATAAAATACACTGCAAATTCTTTGAACTTGCAGTAAGAATATTTGCCCTGTTTTCACAGGTGAAAGTATTGCGAACGTATGCGCTGACAGTATTAAGTATCTGCTTCATCGAATTTGTCCTCCTTTAAAAATTGGGGTTGCCGTCCAAAAATTGATTTTTTTAACAACAACGCATTTATTATAAAACATAACTTTTAAAAAATCAAGGAAATTAAAGGTAAAAATAGACATTTTTTTAAGGCAATTTTTACAATAAAAACACGGACCGTTCTATAGAACGGTCCGCACTCCGTAAAAAAATTCAAATCAGTTTACGCCTACAATTTTATCCTTTGCCTTCTCCCTTTCCGAAAGCTCGCCATAGGGGATAAGGTCGGGGTGAGTTTTTGCAACGTAGTTTTTACCTTCGCCGTAGACGTAGCCCTCCGCACGGGTATAGGCGTTCCAGCGGTTATGCTCCATCATCTTGTCCTGCAGATCGGGAATGTCCATGAGGTTGAGCTGCTTGCGGTAGTAGACGTGCAGCGCTTTGGAGATGGAGGACCTTCTGTAGTACTCGTACCTCTCATACAAAGCCTTGCACCTCTCTATCTCTTCCTCGCCCTTGGCCCATGCAAGGTGATATTTCAAGCCCTCTGCCTCCAGCTCGTTCTGCTCTATGAACGAGAGGGCATACCTCTCTTTCATGCTGCCTATAAAGGTTATGCCGTAATCGTCGCCATTTATGCTCTTTAATCCACCGTTACGGGTGAAGGTCTCGCTCTTGATAGAGCTGTAGACAACGGCGTAAATGGCGGGCTGGATTCTGTTGAAAGTTTCGCCGTCCCTTGTAAACTGCATACGCATACGCATTGCCGTGGCAATATTCATCTCGTCGTCGCCGAGGCAGACGTACACGGATGAAATATCCTTTAAAGACGAAAGCTCCTCCAAAAACTCCGGCCTGGTTACGTCCACGTTTTCATGGAAGAATATATCGTAGAAGGGTTCGCCCTCTATCGCTTTATGGTTATACTTAATTATTTCGGGGGCGCTGGCGGCTATCTTTTTATCCAGATTGTCCTCCGCATCAAAGATATGAATTTGCAGAATATACCCGTCCATCTGCCCGCACCAGCAGAACGCCTTGAAAAGTTCAAGCCCGTAATGGCCTAAACCGACTATAACTATGCTGATGAGCTTTTTACCCTCTTTAGTCAATTGGGTATCGAATATGGAGTACTTTTTCAAGGTGTCAATGGCAAAGTTCCTGGCCCTGCGCACCCTGCGCACGTGCATGTCGCCGTTATCGGCTGCATCCAACAGAACCTCGCTCTCCACACTGCCCGCCATGACGTACAGGTGGGTGTCCTTGGTGTTGAGCAGGGGGTTGGGCCTGAATGCAGTTATCATGGACAGGGCCTGTTTTAAGTTTATATCCTCGTCGTCGCCTACGAAGTAAATCTTACGCTTTATTCCCTTGGAACGGGGTTTTAAACCTATCTCGGTTACGTCCTTTCTGAAGCAGATGGCCCCTAACCGCTTTGCCTGTTCAACGAGGTCTAAATGCTCCTCTTCCTCCCTTTCGAACACGCCTGCAAACAGCACTACCCTTCTGCCTTTGATTTCAGGGTTGGTTAAAATATCTTCGGCCAGAGCTATGGACCGCTCGTTTAATTCAGACATGACGTATATGTCCGCCTTGGGGCTTAGCGCGTACTTGACAGACGCCGAAACGTTCTTGAAAAAGGATAAAACAATACCTGCGGTAAGAACGGGAGCCACTACGAACAGTATCGCCGAGTACAGCGAATATGCCTTGGCAAGCCCTTCGGAGACGGTTACGCTGTTCACCGTGGTCTGGATAATTTCAAAGTCGCCGTCTAAGATAAACAACCTCATCGTGTTGTGAATGGAGAGCAGAAGCGATTTTATAAACTTTAAAAAATCAGCGTTATCGGAGAAATAGTCGTGGTAATATATGGGGAAGAATATCACCACCGCCGAAATGAAAAACCCGACTAAAAATATCTGGAAGGAGGTTAAAATAAAACTATTTCTTCCCGAAGAATTTTTACTTATTTTTACGTGTCTGAAATGAATTACACACCCGAATACTATAAAAAAGACAAATAATACTGCCGAAAGTATGAGTGCAATTGTGCATGAAGTCTGCATATTTTAATCCTCCCGTGAGGCCTGTCTGCAGCGCATATCCGTGTGCGTCTGCGAATGTGTATATTATAACACACCTTTTTCCTCAAATCAATAGCAGATATTTTTTTATGTTTAAAATGCTGTAAATAATAATGCGAAGGGGATTAAACTCCTTCGCACTATATACGGAAAATATTAAGTTTTATGTTCATGCAGGTTGAAGCAGTCCAACCCAAGCTCCTCTAAAGCGGCATTGGCCAACTCAACGTCGTATACCCCGTGTTCTATCAGGTACGCTAAAGTCAAATCGTAATAGTCGCCGTGGCGGGCGTAACCGGCACTGAACAACAACTCGTCCGCCTCCTCTATAGTACAGCGCAGGCCGAAAATAATCTGCCAGACCATCTTTAAGGTAACGCTGTCGCCGGCGTTCATTTTGTAAACCCTTTGAAAAGCCTGCCTCGACATGCATGCGTTACGGTATACGGTCGGGGATTGCATTTCGTGCTTTTCCATAAGCTCGCCCAGCACGACGGGGAAAGGTTTATCGCTCTTATGGGCCTGAATAAACTCGACTATCTTCTTCAACTCCTTCTCATCCAAGGTGGCATGGTCGATAGTCCTTGATTCCATGCAGAACATAAGCTCCTCTTGCCTGAGGGACCTTTCTGCCTCATAAAGCCTTCTGACAGAGCGTAAATCCGAACCTGCTATATTGTTTGAACGTATGGACGTGGCGGCGGGGTGTTTGGTAGGGTCTTTAAATGTTTCGCAGAATAACAGAACTTTATTCCTCTGCACCTCGCCCCTTTCGATATAGTCGGTTACGACCTTTACCCACTCCCCGGCCTGGGGAGCAGTGTCCCTGCTCCCATCCGATAAGTAGCCCTGTAGCTTGGCAAGGGTCTCTGCCTTTAGCCTGTCCTTATCGACCTCTTCGGCATTTCTCCTTGCATAGATAACCGCTCTTTCAACTATTGGATTATTCATTGGTATTCACCTCTCGTGTATATGACGTAATACCCGCTAAGCAGTTGAAAAGTGTTAAGAATTTTCTCCTTTCTGCAGGTATTTGATTGCTTTTTCGGTAAGGCCCCTGCCACGCCCTGTAACCGTGACAAAGCCTATCTTGATGAGGTAAGGCTCGTATTCGGACATGTACTTTTTGGGGTCTAACCCGATACGTGCGGAGAGCGTTTCCACGCCTATCGCACCGCTTGCATCTTCGGCTATGACGTTGAGAATTTCCAGATCCTTCTTTTCCAGGCCGATTGCGTCCACGCCCTTCTCTTCAAAGAATCTTTCGACAACGCCCAAATCGATGTCCTTGGAGACAAGCACGCCCTCATCGTTGTAGAGCGCCGTTTCCAATCCCTTGACAAAGGCGTTTACGTAACGGATAGAGCCGCGGCTGCGGGGTATGCATGCGTCTATAGCCTCGTCTGAAATGGTAAGGCCCATGGAGGCCACCTTTCTCTTATAGATGAGCTTAAGCTCCTCGGGGGTGTAGTCGACCATCTGGAACTTTAACCTAAGGCATCTGTCCTTGATGGTGTTAAGCACCTTGTCGTCATCGGTAGTTGCCGCAATAAATGTAAAGTTTTCGATGGGAATATGCTTTACCACACCGTTGACGTCGGGGGGCGATACGTATACGCGGTTGTTTAACAGCGTAAGGAGGCTTGACTGAAGCTCGTCCGTAAGCATATGAATTTCGTCGAAGAAAATTACTACGGGTTCGTTTTCACGCGCAACCTTGAGTAAAAAGCTCTGTAAAGCTTTAAGCGACTGCTGGCTGTTACGGTACTGGGAACAGTCCATCCACTCAAACCTGACGCCCAGGGCCTTTGCAATAAGACTTGCAAGGGTGGTCTTACCGAGACCGGGATTGCCGAACAACAGTATGTTGTCCAGATATTT
Source organism: Candidatus Coproplasma sp. (assembly GCA_051887795.1). GTDB lineage: Bacteria > Bacillota > Clostridia > Christensenellales > Borkfalkiaceae > Coproplasma. Next base: position 6,407 of record JBJFAG010000139.1, read on the forward strand.
TCTGCCCTGAGCTTTGGCAATGGCTATCTCCTTCAGCATAGCCTTGACAATGTGGGCCTGCCCTATAAACCCTTCTAAGGTATCGGGATCGAAGGAGGCTTTGTCCTCTCCCGTCTTATCTTCGGGGAGCTGAGGAACTTCGGGTTCCTCGTCAACCACTTCCACAACGGGTTCTACAGGTTCGACGGGTTGAGTAACCTCTACAGGTTCGACGGGCTGAACGACTACGGGCTGGTCAACGGGGGGATTCGTCTTGGACTTTTCAGGTTCCACTATGCCTGAAATATCGATGCCGCCTACGGGAGGGGTTACCTTCTCCCCGCCATTAATCGGCGTAACGGGCTGAGTGTTGCCGCCCAGATAATCGCCAAAGGAGGGTACGTCGGCGTCGTCGATTAACCCGAAGAATTTCTGCACTCTTCTGTCCCCCAGGCCGTATTTACGGATTATATCCATGTACCCGCCAAACACGTCCTGCCAATATGAAAGCTTTGCCTTTACTACAATACTGTCACCGTTATTCAGCGAGTACTGCTCTGCAAAAAGTTTATATAAATCGGCTAACCCTGCCAGCGTGGCTTCCTGATTATTAGCCCTCGCCGCATAGAGCGCAACCCTGTACTTTTCCCTGAATCTGTCTGCAAATGACATAATATACTCCTTATAAAATTATACCGTTACTATCACACCACTTTTTAATAAGTGCGTCTATCCTATCCATAGGCGTGGCGTTTGCAAAGCCTTCTGCCGCCACGTTATCTACTGAAATCGTCCTGGATTTGTGTATTCCTATACAGTCGCCTTGCCTGTTTAAAACAGGTGCGCCCGAATCCCCGCTGTTTGCGGGAGCCGTGTAGACCAGATCGCCTTCATCGCTCTTCGTGAAGCGGATTGTACCCGTGAGAGGGGACAGCCCCTTGCCGAAGGCATTGCCGATTACCAGGCAATCGCCGCCCTGCAAAACCTTTGAATAGTCGGGGATACGCCTGATAACTGCAAAATCCCCCACCTCCTCGGGGTTAAAGCTGCATAGCGCCACGTCCGCCTTCTTGTCTGAAAACAGAACGTTAATCTTATAGCTCTTCTTCCCGCCGATAAATGTCATCTTGGCCTTGGGGTAGTAGCCCTGCGTTTGCTCGTCGAATACGACGTGGTCGTTTGTCAGCAGATAGCCTCTGGAGGAGATGATAAATCCCGTTGCCGTTGACCTTACGGCTGAATTTTCAGCCACGATTTCAACGACTGCAGATTTAGCCTTTTCGAATATAACCGCACTCCAGCCCTGTTCCTTTGCAGATTCGTCTATAAGCCCTGCAATATCAATTTCGCCTTCGGCCAGGACGGGTTTTGCGTACTCGACGGGCTTCTTTGCGGCGGGTGCGGGCGGCTGCTTTTCCACCTTGGGCAGCTGCTGCTCCAACATAGTAGGCAGTCCGAAACACTCCAAAACGTAGTCGGTTACGCCTTTATCATACAGCTCGCGTGAGACTGCCAGCCACTTATCCAAAAAGGCCTTGGTCCTGGCCTTGAGTAAGATTGTGCTGGCGGTTTCATAGGTCTTGACAGCATAGTTCAAAATGGCGAGAACATATGCCCTCGCCGCTTTGGGATTATTTTGTTTTACCAGCTCACGAGCATTAGAGTAATAAGTAGCTATTTTATCCTTAATTTCCACCTAACTGCTCCTTTTTAATAAGCTCCAGCAATTCCTCATAGGAAATACCCATGTCGTAAGCCTTGAAGCGTAATAACGTCTCATGGGTTACGCCGTTGATGTACGATTTGATTACCCTGTCACAGTCGGCAAGGGTTATGATTTCGCCCTTCTCCTTACCCGTCTGCATTATGTTTAAAACTTCCCTGCGTAAAGGTTCGTTGGCAATCTGCTTCATAATGGCACGGATATCCGCACCTGCATAGCCTTCTAACCTCTTGGCGAGATACTGGACCGTAACGTCGTCTGCATGGGGCAGCTTTGAAAGGTCCATCTCAACGAACTTTTCGCGGGCCGGCTCGTCGGGAAGGGGTACGTAAATCTGCGTTTCGAACCTTCCGCCGCGCTTTAACGCCGAATCGAGCTTCCAGGGCAGGTTGGTTGCGGCGACGATAATTCTCAGCTGGTCGGGCTTCTTAGTCTTTAAGAATCCGTCCATACACGTCAACATGGTCGTTAAAATCGACTTGGTATGCCTTGAATCGTCGCTGCTTCTGTCCGAACAGATGCTGTCGATTTCGTCAAGGAAGATGATGCAGCGGTCAAGCTCTGCGGCCTGTGCGAATATATCGCGCATGTTCTTTTCGGCTACGCCGACGACGCTGGCCAAAACTTCGCTCGTCTGCACGACTGCGATTTTGCAGTTCAACGCACCTGCAAGGCACTTGACAATGTGCGTTTTACCCGTCCCGGGAGGGCCGTATAACAGTATCTGCGTACCGAGCTGGTCCCCCCTGAACTTGCGATATACCGCCTTAAATTCGGGGCGAAGGGGAGCCACCACGTCCACCATGAACGCATTCTTGACTTCCTGCACGCCGATTATGTTGGTAAAGTTCAGCTTAGGCACTTCGTCGGAGAACCACTTCTTCTCGGTATAGTAAGGGTCGTCCCCGCCTTCGCTTTCGCCGCCTGAACGGCTTACGGCAACGTGGGGCTGCTTTGCGTACCTGACCAGGTGGTTTATAACGGCAGCACATTGCTTGCGATAAGTATCTTTAATCGTTGTGCTGACGTTGGGGTTAGCACATTGTTCCAGCGCAAGGCGGAGCATTTCGGCACCGACTTCACAGACGGCGTCGATGTCCCCCGCTTTAACCGCTTCGTTAAACGCGCTAACCTTACTGTTAAAAACGCTTATCATACTTGCTTCTGCCATCTTACACCTTACTTCTTCTTGTTCTCTTCAGCAAGAATACCCGCATAGTCTACGTCGCCCGTCTCGGTAATGCCGACTGAACCGGGCTTTGCAACCGTTTCGGGAGAAACCTTGCCCTTTACACGCTCTATCATAGCCGCATATTCGGCCTTGAACTGGTCGGACACCTCGTCCTCTGCAGCGCCGTCTAAGCGGCTTGAAATGCTGGCAACGGGTGCGGGGTTGAGTATATCGTTAAGCTTTGCAAGCTCTGCTTCCGACTTGCTTATATCCTTGAATATAGCGGTAATGCTCTTCCCGAGTTTCGTGAAATCGGGAGATTCTGCCAAAAGGCCTTTGCATCCGGCAATGGCTGCAGGAAGCTTACCGAGTTCGGAAATCGCCTGAGAGGTATATGCGCCAAGCTCGATATTGCTCTTCAACGTCTTAAGCTGTTCGATTAAAGCATAAACTCTAATCTTCTGCTTGATCAGCTGCTTTGCCCTTGCGTCATCGTTACGTAAAGCCGCTTCGTCGATATAGACGTCGTACTTTGCACCGAATTTCTGGAGATTGCGCACCGACTTATCCAATGCGTCCAAAGCTGCAATAATCTTCTCGTCGTTGGTCTGTTTCTTTCTCATAATAATAACTCCTTAATTATTTTATAGTTAAGCTAACCTGCTGCTCCTCTTCTTGTCAGGTATAGCGGCTTCCGCTGCACGAATGACTTCCTCGATCTCGTCCAACGTAGGGGGAATGTCATAATGCTCAATATAATTGGCTTCGTGCGCGTCGATTTCGTCCAGGTCCTCATCCAACAGATGGCTTTCGTGAACGGCTTCCAACATATCGCTTGAAAGCTCACGCAGCAGCTCGATTGCAAGCTTTCTCAATTCAGGCAGGTTCTTTACGTTGCTTGCCGCCGCCATGAGCGCACCTTCGTGAATAGCCTTCCACACCTTTGAGTAGTCGCCCGAATTGATCGCAGACCTCGCAGAGCCTATTGCGGCGTTGAATACGTCGATTATAGCTGAGAATTTCTGAATGTTGGCAATCTTGCCCTTCTCGTCTGCACGGCCATGCGGTACGTACGCCTGCTCTTCTCTGAGACGAACACCGTACAATTTAACGATATCCTCTAAGAGATAGAACTCAACAAACGCCTCTCTATCGATGATATTAATGCGTTCGCGGTTATATCTGGGATTGTTTTTGATAGTATCATTTGCTTGCTTTACTCTTGCTCTGTGAGAGCGGATAAATTTTTCGGCCATGTCATTCTCCTGATTAATTTTATTTCTTTATTTGTCATTGACGATTACCCTCCGATTTTCCGTTTTGAAGTAATCTGAACACAATACGCTTGTATTATACATTATTTGTCAAAAAATTACAAGGGGTAAAAATAAAAAACTTATAAGAAATAACGAATTTTTATTGTCTTTATTAACCCACGCCAAACCAAATTATCTCCTACATTTTGTTCAAATCTCCTTTACAATAATATCTTACCATACCCAAACCCCGTACCTTGTAAAAATATTTTTGACATTGACGATTTTTAAAAATTTTTTTGATAATTTATATCTGTTGACTTTTCCTGCCTCTCAACGCCTTATTCAATAAACATGCAGACAAAAGCCGCAAACAAAAAAAGCACGGCCGACTGCCGTGCTTTGTACTGATAAGCTGCCTTTATTTTTGAGCGGCTATTGCCTCCTTCGCCTCTGTTTACCTCTTTTACTGAGTTGTGTAAAATTATATGAAAGGCTCCGAATTTAGTCAGAATAGTACTCCACAATAAATTTACGCTTTAGTCGATTAATCGTGCTGCTGCTCTTCTAAATTTTCGGAGGCAGCCTTTTGTTCAGAGACGAACTCTTCCGCCTCCCTTTTAATCTTGGGCGTCATCTTGTATTCCTTCTTTACGGGTTGGTTAACGACTACCTGCTCATAGCTCAGGTCGATGCCGTGCGCAACAATCAGCTGGCGGTATTCCCTAAGCAAATCCCTCTGCACCTGATACCTGTCCTCTTCGGAACACTGTGCAACCAGCTTAACCGCAACGTTGCTTGAAGCATAGTAGGAAACGCCCTTGTAGAAAGGCCCTTCGACGATAGCGGGAATTTTCGCCTTGAAATTTTCAAGGTTTTCTTTAAGCAGCTTTTCGATAAACTCCAAGGGAACGTCGTAGGGGAACTCGCAATCCACCACTGCAAGGGATAGCTCCCTTGAAAGGTTAACCACGTTCTTGATGTCGGAGTTGTTGATAATCATTATATTCCCCGCCATATCGAGGATTTTAGTCGCCCTTATGCCTATTTCGGATACCGTACCCCTGAAATTATCTATTGAGACTATTTCGCCTACGCTGTACTCGTTTTCAAAGATGATGAACACACCCGCTATTATATCGGCAATCAGCGACTGTGCGCCGAGGCCTATTATCAACGTAAGTATTCCCACCGATTCCCAGATGGCGGTTGTGTTGACGCCGCACGCCTGAAGAACGAGGAAGATAAGCGCCAATGCAGAGCCGTATTTGACTAACCCGTCAAGCAGGGTTATTACCGTCTTTGCCTTGTTGCTCTTATCCATCATCTTTTTAAAGACAAGCCTGAGCAATGCACTTACCGAAAAGATTACCGAAATTAAAATCAGACAGTGGATAACCGTTTTCTTATGCGTATTCCAGGCGTCGGGCAGCGTTGAAACGTCCCACATGTTCTCCTTAACCCATAGGGAAAAGGGCAGATCGGGGGCAGCCGCCTCGATGATAACGCCGATTATAAAGAACAGTATAAAGAATGAAAATATCGATACACTCGCAATCTTTAACGCCTTTTTAACCTTCTTTTTGTCCATAGTTTGTCTTGCCATATTTATCCTCCGTTAAGCCGATACCGCAGACACCTTTACCGTGTGTTTGCCGTATTTGCTTCCATTCATCGTTATTTCACCGCTCTCGCCGTAAGCGTCGTAGTTGTAGCCATGCTTGGTGAAGAACACGGTCACTTCGGTTACGTTAGCTAAATCCAACTCGCCGTCAATGGTTAAGGTGAGTTCGGTCTGATATTCGTCCGAATAATCATCGTATTCGTATTCCGTTCCGTCTACAATAATTTTATTTCCTACCATGCCGCCGGACGACAGGCTGACGGTTATTATAGTCTGCCCGCCTGCAACTATTGCCGTTGCTGTTGCGAAGTCCTCATATCCGTCCCCGTCCTCGTCCTTGTATACGTTTTCAATAGACCCCGAGGGTATCTCTATATAGATAATGTAGCTTACACCGTTATAGTCGAACATCTGGTAGTAGTACACAATGTAATTCTGGTTGGGGATATTTTCGATTACCGCATACTTATCTCTGCCGATAACGTCAAACCTCTCCGTTTCAACAAAGTTGTATTCCTCGTCGTAATATCCTGCACGTAACATTGCGTTGTAGTATACCCTCTCATCCTCGCATGAGAAGTTGAGATCGCGATAGACGTTGATGGTTCCGTCGTCGTTGTAGGTTACCACCGCGTCGCTCGGGTTGAGATAACTCATCGTGGGCGAGGTATACTCTGCCTCCGCCGCTGACTTGGAGATAGCAACACTCTTCGCCTCTCCCCATGCGTTGCCGTCTGCGTCGGTTACCTGAATGGTTAAGTTGACTTCCGCAGTCCTGGATAATTCGCTGAAGGAATAGGTGTTGACAAGCTCCGTACTCTTATCCAGCGAGTTGCCCTCGTCGGTTATCTTAATCATATATCCGTCGGGGAGTAGATAGTCGAAGTTGAGCTCTATTAACATTAATTCGCTCTCAACTCCCGAAAGATCTGCCTTGCCCGACGTGTCTGCAACGACTTTGGTTACCTCAAAGCTGTAGTTCATTGAATAATCGGCCTGAGCCGGCTGTAGCGAATGAACAACTCCGTCCGACTGGTTGTCCGTGAAGTTTAAGGTTGCGCTAACCGTTACGCTGCCGGGCTCTCCCGTGATGAAGTCAAGCACTATCGTTCCGCTTTCAGACACGCTGTCTATGCGCTTGGAATATGTTGCGCCGTCGCTGTTCGTCACCACAATATCCACGCTCGCCTGTGCGTAGTCGTAGTCCATGCCGCAGGCGTAGGACAGGGTGAAGTACTGCCCGTTAAATCCACATTCGGCGTCCAGAGTCAACGTGGGCATACAGAAGGCAACGCCCTCTGTTGTATGGCTTGCTAACTCAATTTCGCCGTCTGCGAACGTGCCGAGGTCGTAGTAGGTGAAGTTGATTTCGTCAAGGCCTATATAGCTATCTATTTCAATAACCGCCTCGCCTGTGCCTTGGTACTGCCCGTATACTTCGCCCGTGCTGTTTGTTACTACTAATTTATATTCGTAGTTTTCGTATGCCGAAGTAAACGCAGTGTCAACGGTTATGGTTACTCCGCTTGCGCTATATTCTATAGATGCGTCTGCGGGCTGCACCTTAGTATAGGTTGCCCCAAACGCCTGGCTTGCGGTAAACTGCTTTTCTCCGCTGTCATATACCGCCAAATCGCCTGCATATATTACGTACTTAAAGGTCTTAACCCCGTAATATGCCCCGCTTTCTATGGTGTAAGACATATTGGCGGTATCTATACTTAATGCCGCTTCGTCGCTTTCAACTAACGCCGTGCCGTCCTCGTTATACTGCGTTACGTATGCAGTATATGTATA
>JBJFAG010000140.1:0-3329 GCA_051887795.1 Candidatus Coproplasma sp.
AACGACAACGCAGAGCTCGTAACGTGATGCGGTATGCCCTTCACGGGTAAGTTTGTCTAACAATGTATCTACTGCAGGTTGATTAATCATTATTCTTGTTCTCCTTCTTCTAATATTTTAACCACTTCGCCGACTGCTTTATTCAAGTCGTCGTTAATTATCGTGTAATCGTACAGGGGGGCTTTCGACAGCTCGAAGTCGGCCCTGTCAATGCGCATGGCGATTATGTCCTCGCCCTCGGTACCCCTGCCGCGGAGCCTTGCATACAAGGTCTCCTTATCGGGGGGAGCGATCATTATAAGCACCGCCTCGGGCATGCTCTGCTTTACGCTTAACGCACCGTTTACGTCTATCTCCAGAATGACGTCGCCCTTTTCAAGCTGCTCTTCCACGTACTTTTTAGGCGTGCCGTAGAGGTTGCCGAAATGCTCGGAATACTCCAAAAATCCGCCGCCCGCTATCATCTCTTCAAAGGTATGTCTGGAGATGAAAAAATAGCTCTTACCGTCGACCTCGCCCTCTCTCGGACTGCGGGTAGTGCAGGAAACGGATACAACTGCCTGGGGACGAAGCTTTAACACTTCTTTGACAATCGTGCCTTTACCGACCCCCGAAGGACCTGAAAGCACCAATAACTTACCCTTACTCAACGTTCTGCACCTGTTCCCTGATTTTTTCTATTTCATTCTTCATTTCAAGCCCTAACTTGGTTATTACCAAATCGTTGGACTTTGAACAAATTGTATTAGTCTCTCTGTTAAATTCCTGAACCAGAAAGTCCAGCTTTCTGCCGACCAGATCGGCTTTTGCAATCTCCCTGAACTGAGATATGTGGGAGGCAAGCCTTGTCAGCTCCTCGTCGATATTGCTCTTGTCGGTAAAGACGGCAACCTCGGTTAACAGTCTGCCCTCGTCGTAAGTCACGCCTTCAAGGTAGTTTTTAACCTTCTCTTCAAGGCGTTTTGCATAATCTTTTGCGACCAGCGGCGCCCTCTCCTTTACCTGAGCAACGAGATTTTCAACTACGTCCACCCTTGAGAGCATGTCCTTTGCAAGCTTATCGCCCTCGGTTTTACGCATGACGTTAAGCCTGTCAAGCGCCATGCAAAGGGCTTGCTTTGCACCGTTTACAAGCTCTTCATCGCAGGATATATCCTCCTGTTTAAGCACGTCCTGTTGGCGCATAAGTGCGGAGATTGTAAAGTCGTTTTCGACTTCGGGGAAGGCCTCTTTTAATTTTAACGCCGTATCCACCCACGTCTTTGCGGCCTGCAAATCTATGGAGAGAGCGGCACGGTTTTCCCTCTTGTCCGTAAAGGATACGTACACGTCGGCATGGCCCCTTGTAAGCTTTTCCCTTACAACACCGCGCAGAACGTCCTCGCTGGAAGAGAGGATTTTAGGGCATTTCAAAGATACGTCCAAATAGCGGTTATTAACCGTCTTAATCTCGGCTGTAACCTCTAAACCGCCCTGTTTATACTCGCCCCTGCCGTAACCGGTCATACTGAACATGTGATATATCCCTCGTTAAAAATTCTTGTGCATTATCTATTATACATTATCACCTCTTAAATTTCAAGCCATTTATTAACTTTTCACTCAAATTTTAGCTTTAGCTAAACAGGCGTAACCATACCCTCTGTTAAAAGTCGGTCCCGCACGTATCCGAAAGTCCCCGTTTTCTTGAAGTTACCACCTTATAACAGTTCTTCAAATCGGTTTCAAAAAGGGATACCGGGCGGTTGGAGGTTGCTATTACCCCCGTAATATCCGCGAAGAAAGCCACGTTTTCCGCCACCATAACAATTGGTACACCGAACACGTAGGCATAGGAGCGAATAAGCTGGGGAGCCATATGGTTAGATAAGTCCTCGCAGTGAACGCAGACGAGGTTGCACCCGCATTCGGACAGCGTTTTTATGTGTTCGGGGAAGAGCAGGTCGTTATCGATACACACCCCCGCCTTATAGCCGTGCAGATTGTATATGCCCACCGCCGCCCCGCTCTTGTAGTTTTCATCGTCGAATACGAACCGCATATCCGTTATTCCCAGCAGTCTGCCATCGCTTGCAACGGCTACCGATTTACGCTTTAACCCCCTACTATCCGTTATACAACCGCATAATATGGCGCAGCCGCACTTTGCCGAACAGGCGGCCATAGTCTGCAGCTTACTGCTTTTGCCATTGATCTCCTCGCTGAAATCAACGCCGCCTAAGGCGGAAAAACCGAATACGGCAATATCGCATTGAGGTATAGGCAGGGCAAACCCGCCCTTTCTTTGAGTTATGGCGCAGACTTTCATATACCTTACATTTTATTTCGAAGAGACGAAAAAGGTTCTATTAGTCATCATAGCGGCATAACCTTAAAGTATGAAAAAGCAGATTATTATTTTAGCCGCAGCGCTCACCGCAGCAGTATCTATTCCCACCGCCGCCTGCCATACAGGCCAAGCCGAACAAGCCGACAAATACGTCATAAACGCAACGTATAACGAAGAACAGGGAACTTTAACAGGCACCTGTTCCCTGACGTGGTTTAACCGAACCGACAACGAAATTGACAGCCTTTATTTTAACCTCTGGGGCAACGCCTACAGGGAGGGAGCAAAATTCAGGCCCGTAGCCGAAGGCGACAACAAGGCGTACTATGCAGGGGTAAACTACGGGGGCGAGAGCGTGCAGAGCGTTGACGGGTGCGCAAGCTGGGAGGTGGCAGGCGATGACGAAAACATCTTAAAAGTTACGCTTAACCAGCCCATATACCCCGACCAAAGCACTACGGTGGATATCAGCTACACGCTTGACATAGCAAAGGTTAACCACCGCACGGGCGTGACGGACAGCACCGTAAACCTTGGCAACTTCTACCCGATTTTATGCGCATATTCAACCGAAGGGTTTATCCAGACCCCCTACTATTCCACGGGCGACCCCTTCGTCTCCGAGTGTGCAAATTATGAGGTAACTCTATCATTACCCCCCGAATATACCGCAGCGACGAGCGGAAAAGAGGTTGAAAGAAGGGAGAAAGAAGGTGGGTTAACCATAGACTACACCATTGAAAACGCAAGGGATTTTGCCGTGGTGTTATCCAAAAATTTCAAGACCGAGACGCGGAAGGTCGGCGACTGTGAGGTTACCGCCTACTACTGCAAGGACAGGGACGGGGCGGTTGAGCTTGACGCCGTGTGCGAAAGCTTGGAGTACTTCTCCTCTACCTTCGGCGCCTACGCCTACCCCACGCTGTCGCTCGTATACACTCCTTTAAATTCAAGCGGAATGGAGTACCCTGCCCTGACTATGATTAACTCCGCCCTGAGC
>JBJFAG010000141.1:0-13880 GCA_051887795.1 Candidatus Coproplasma sp.
CTTACGGCGTTCCCTTAACGGACAGCGGTGCGGTATTAAGCGGTTTTGTAAATGACGAAACGGACTCCGTTTTAGGCGGTGAGCTGTCATACTTCTTTGCAAACTCCTATAGTACAGTCGGAACTTACTCGGGCTGTGTAAAAATTTCAGGCTTAACTTCCGACAACTACGATATAACTTTTGTTCCCGGTGACCTTACAATAACTCAAAGAGCCATTGTAGTTATCTGGCAGAACGCAACAAACCTTACCTACAACGGTAAAGAGCAAAACGTATGGCCGGGCATCAACAACCGTGTGCCGGGCGATGACGTCTTGGCAGTGGTTACGGGCGGTAACGCAATCGACGCAGGCAATTATACTGCCACAGTTACAGGTCTTACCGGTAACGACGCAGGCAACTATAAGATAACTGAAACGATAAGCAAGGACTATACCATTGCCAAAGAGAAAGTTTCTATTACACCTATAAGCTATTCGGTGACATACGGAGATGCCGAAGAGCAGCTTTATGCAAACGTCGAGGGTACAATTTACAACGACGATTTCACCTATGAGATTAATAGGGTTTCGGGTACGTCGGTTAACGTCTATACAATCACGGTAAGCGTTACGGGCAACACACAAAACTACGAGCTGTCAACCTATACGGGTACGTATACCATAACAAAGAGGATGGTCAGCCTCACCTGGAACGCCCCTGCGGACTTAGTCTATAACGGACTTGAGAAAGCCGTTACGGTAGATGTGCATAATTTCATTGAAGGTGACGACGTAACCGTTATAGCTGCAAACTGCAACCAGACCAATGCGGGGAGCTACACCGCAACAGCAAGCCTATCGGGCAGTAAAGCAGGCAACTATGAGATATATTCAACGCAGACGTCGTTCAGCTATACCATAGACCAACGCCCCTTAACTCTCACCTGGAACGTTCCTGCAGACCTTACGTACAACGCCCAAAATAAAACCGTCACTGCAACCTTGAACAACGTAGTCGATGGCGACAGCGTTTCTGTAATAATTACAAACGGCAGTCTAAGAGACGCAGGCAGCTACACTGCAATCGCAGCTCTTTCAGGTACGGATGCAAAGAACTATAAATTATCAGGCAGCACAACCCAAAATTACATCATATCCCCTGCTAAAGTGACGATAAGCGCAAACAATGCAACCACTGTTTACGGCGAACTCATACCCAAATTAACGGCAAGCATAAGCGGCACCATATATAATGACGAGCTTATCTGGTCGGTTAATACTTCTGCAAACGACATCGTACCTGCACCCGCAGGCAGCTACGAAATAACTGTAGAGGTAGTAGCCAATCCCAACTACAGTGTAACGACCGTCAACGGAACGTACACCGTAACCAAGGCAACGCCCATTCTCAAAGGGATTACGGGCGGCGTCTACACGGTAAGTGAGGAAGCGGAGTACGGTACAACGCTTGAAGAAATATCTTCAAAACTCCCCGCCCAGACTTTAGAAGGAACCTGGACCTGGACGGACGGCAACGATAAGGTTGCAGAAGCGGGTACCAACATCTACGAGGTAAAATTCGTTCCTTCCGATTCAGACAATTTTAATAGCGTTACGGTAAGTGTAACAATCACCGTCAAAGCGGCAGACCCTGTCATTGAAGGGTGAACGGAGAAGTAATTATGAACAAGAAGAATAAGCATATTGACGAGCTGGAGTTATACGACGGGCAGAGGGCAAGTCTGCCTGATAAAAGGGTAACCACCGACTATATCCCCAATCTCCATATATCTGCAAGGGGAAAGGAGTTATTTGCTCTGTCAGAGAACCTATACGGCAAATGGTTGGAGAGCCAGGCGGACCCCTCGCTTATAGACAGGGCGGTGGAGCTCTGTCAGGAGGCGGTAGCGCTCGGCTATCCCCATGCCGTGGTTAAAATGGGTTTTTACTACGATAAGGATTACGTCTCTTCCGACCGAATGGAGGAATACCGTTGCAGGGTAGCAACCGATTATTATTCCAAGGTAGTCTATGCAGACAGGCCCCCGTTGACGGATATCGGAGTTAACTGTGACGTTACGTGGGAGGATTTGAGAAAGACGGCTGCAAAGATGTTGCTCGATATGCTTTCGGCCTCCTCGTCAGCCCTCTCAAGGGACGTGCAGGACAGCTACAGCTATCAATACAACAGGCGGGAGATATCCTCTGTTTTCCCCGATATACAGGTTGAAGAAAGCGCAGTAACCTACACTCGTACAAAGGACATGGAAAAGGCGTTGCAGGAGGTGTTAAAATCCTGTACAAACAACAAATTCCGCGCTCCGCTGTTCGGGGTATTAAAGATGAACGTGGAGGAAATACTCCGCACGTTCAGCAAAAACTGTTTTGGCTGGCAGAGTTCCAAGAACATCAACATATGGCTCGTCTGTAAGGGGTTTATGGTTAAAGCCTCGCCGACCGAAACCTTCCATGCAAAACTCAACGACACGTTAAAGAACGTCAGTAAGGGGTTAACGGTCTGGGTATGCTTTTTCAACAACAATTCGGGCGGTCACCGCTTTGTCAACGAGAAGAACAGGGACGCAATGTGTAAGTATTTCACGGATAACGAGCTGTTGATTTTTAAAGAGTTGATAAATGCAGCGGAAGTACAGAACAGAAGTACGCTCATTTTCAGTGATGACGACGTACAATTCTATAAAAACCGCACTCCGTTAGACGGTGTAAAGACGTTGATAAAGGTAGTAACTCAAAGCAATTGAGGAAGGATATGAAAAAGGAAAATCTCATAAAAATTTTACAGGATAACGAGGTACAGTTCGACAGTGCATTGCTGAACGAGGCAGTGGCGGGCTATGCAAACGACGAAAACGCAGTCTATGCACAAAGGCTGTATTCCGACTTATTTTTAATGGCTCAATACGGTCTGCAAAACGGCTTTGGCAAAGTGGAACCTGCAATCAAAAAGATTTCGTCGTTTATTGCAAAGCTGTTGAACGGTACCAAATATAAAATTGTAAATCTAACCGATATGGAGGCCAAGCGTCAAAAGATATTGAGCGGTCTCGGTAACTTAAATGGGGGTATAAATATGGACATGAAGAACCAACTTATGAAAAACCTTGAAGATTGTATTGCCGTTTCGGATGCCATCGTAAGCTTCCGCGGCGACAATGAAAGCTTGTGCAACGCCATTGCAGAGAGCAAGAAAATTCTCCTTGAAATACGTGACGAGCTTGGAAACGTAGCCGACGTGCTGAGCAAACAGGCGGCAAACTACCAGGCGGAAGTCTTTGATATCCTTATGGATTGGAGAAGGGACGTATCCCGCTATAACTGCTATACAGACAATATACAAAGCCTCAGAGAGGCTCTTTCAAAGGTAAAGGAATGGGGCAAGCTAACCGCAGCCGTCGGCCGTTTCGGCAGGGCGAAGGAAAAGACCGACTACTACGTCTACAACCCTAAATACGACGATATCTGCGGTATAATCAAGGCTGCACCCTATGCAGAGCGTACCCGTGGTTTAAGGACAGCCATTGCAACCTACCGCGAAAGCACCGCATACCTTTGCGACGTCGGAAGGATGAGTGAAGAGCTTAAGACTTTAGAACAGAATTTAGCGAGTGAAAAGCAGAGAATACAGACCCGTTTGGCTGAGTTGAGCGCTGAATACGACAAGGCGACTACCGATTACCAGAACGGAGTAATAGACGCAACCACTGCAGACAGAAAGTGCAGCGCATGCGAGGACGAGTATGCAAGCTACGAGGATGAGTTAAAGGAGTTGGAGGACGACTATACCGAACGCATTGCGGAGCTGCGTACAGATATTCACGATGCCGAATCGGATTCAAGGATAAGGGCAAAGCTTGCAGACGAGTATGAAAAGACGATAAATATGATCGAAAGATACCGCAACGCCGACCCTGCAAAATTCGTGCTTTTATGCAGCCATATAAACTTTAACGTCATGCACGACACGTTGACGGGCAGGGCGACTGCAGACAGCAAAAACGAGCTGTTCACCAACATTCAGGCAATAACCGACGTCGTTGAACAGGAGATAACCGAACAGAGAAGGGTTGCCGCTGAATTGGAAGGTATCCGCAAGCAGGCTAAGCAGAAGAGCCATGAACAGCTTATCATTGACAAGGAGAGGGAAGCAAGGCATAAGGACGGCCAGAAGATAACGAGCAACGTCGGCAGAATAAGCACCGCACGCGACAGCGAAGCGGCAAGCGCAAAGAATATGGAGACGCGGTTAAAGTCAGGCGGTCTGGGCAAGATCAAGCCCCCTGCAGGCCAGAACACCAACGTAAATGCGGACGGCACCATACCTGTAGGCAACGACGATAAATAGACAATTTCACTGTAGGACTAAACTTTTATGCACAGTTTTCAGGACATATTAAACGCCATTAACACCGTATATAAGACAAGTTGCGACGTAGACGAACTGAAAAAGGTAGTAGTTTCGGCCAGGCAGCTTTCGGCCCATCCTAAGCTCTATGCGGATAAAAAGGAGATTGCCGATTTTTTGATAATCAAGCTCAATGCCAAGATATACGCCATTGATTACTTTTGTTGCGGGTACGAGGGGGATGCGTATGCAGCCCTGCAGGACTACGTCAAAAAGACTTTGGAAAGCTGCGATCCGTCCTTCCGCAAGACGATTGAACTGTTAAACGGCATTATGTCCGCAGCGGAAAAGATTAACGGCATAGCGGACGACGCCCACGTATTGCAGGCAGGTTTAAGGGACTGCGAGGGCAGGTGCGTTGCAAGCTCCCCCGAGGCGTGCTTAGAGATAGCCGAAAAAATAAATGCAAAGATAGCCCTTGTGCAAGGTCTTTCAATACCTCCCTCGATATTTAACGGGGACGCGATTTTCCCCGACGTAAAGCAGCAGTTTATTGCAGATTTAGAGGAGCTGCGTGACTATGCCCTGCAGAGTGCAAAACAGCTCAGCTGCCAGGAAGCAGAGGGGATAATAAGGACTGCGATTGAAGATATAACGTCCGGGTTAAAAAGGGCTGCTTACGAATACAGGCCCTCGGTTATCAATGCAGAGCGGCTGGCAAACGCCTTAGTTTTGTGTACTCCTTTCGCTGAGGAGGCGGAGCTGTTTGCCTATGCCCGTTCAAACGGCGGTGCGGTCTGCACCCTTCAGGCGCTTGCGCTTGAAAACCAGCCCGAAAGCACTATTAACGCAGTGTTTACAACGCTTGCAGAGCGTAAAGCCGACTGTGTAATCTACGGCATTACCCACTTCAGGGCGGATAACCGCAACGCGTTTTTGCGCGGGGTAATAGATTTTTCCAAGGGCGGCAGGCGTGCGTATATCGTCACGGACGAGGGTACCCAACAGGTGTACGAAAGTGTACTGCAGGCCATAAAGGGCAGGGATAATTACTCCTCGCTCGACGTAAGCTTATTCTATCTGTCACTGCCCGATTTTCTCCCCACCGTTGAGGAGTTGAAAGAACTCGGAATGATTGCGGACACGGCAGAGGATGCGGAGTGGGTTAAAAAGAACATGCCCTTTTCGGGTTTCGTAGGGCTAAATGAAGGCGTAAAGGCATTCCGCGTCGGTGCCGATTGGAAGAAGATAGTCTCCGAACGCTCTCAGGATAACTACCCTATGGCTGAAAAATATATGCTCAACCTCGTACGTCAGGCACTGTTTATTGACGGCGGGTGGGGCAATTATCATCAGGACGTAGTAATCAACAAGACCAAGAAGTTTGACTATGACGATATCCGCATAGTCAATCCCGACAATATCCGCAGAATAATGCAGGGTAATTTCACCCTCTTCCAGAAGTGCGGTATGATTTCAACCTACTGTCTTTTGGCGGGAGCTTCGGCGGACGATTGGAAGAATTTCCCCATTGAAGTAAAGTCACAACGCCTTAGCGAGGCGACAAAGCTGGTGCTTCGTGCGCTGGACGTGGATATAATCCCCGTTGTAGAGGTAAAGGCCGATCTCGGAAAGGGAGTCGGGGGACTCTGCTGCGACGGAGGTAAAAAGATACTCTATAAGGAGAGTTCGGTAAGTAGTTTCGACTGGACTGCAAAGTGCGTCTGTCACGAATGTTTCCACGCCTTCCAGCACAAGGCGCTTGAGAGCGGTTGGCAGGAGTGGTACGGCACCGAACTGCACGTAACCCCCGGCAGAATAGAGCAGTGGAGATATAACAACTCCCGTTACCGCTCTATCGAAAAGGATTACGAAGTATACATGATTCAGATTTTCGAAAGTGACGCCCGTGCCTTTGAAGAGGACTGTTTAGGTAAGGACGTAAACAGGGGCCAGATACTCAACCTTATAAATCTGGATTGAGATAAAAAATAAATTAAGGGGCAAAAAATGGCTAAGCAGTTACTTGACGGGTTTATAGGCGAGCTGTTACATATCAACGACGTATCCGATAACAAGCTCATTGACCTGGGTGCAAACGGCGGTAGGAACACGTATTTTTTAAGCCATACGGGCATCAATCAAAGCGCATATACGCTTAGGGTTATTGCCGAGCGAAGGGGCAAAACGGGCAACACCATTTTGCTGAACAGTGCGCTTGCAACGGGTGCAGAGCAGCGTGTAAGCAGACATATCAACACCTTTGAGTGGCGTGGCTTTGACGGCTTCCAGGACGTTAAATCACTCCACACCTTTATTACGAACGCCAGAAAGGAGCTTTCGTTAAAGGGCAACAACCCGCTGTTTTTAAGCGTAGGCGCCCTCCGTTGGCGCGTAACCGTTCAGTCGTTTGGCAAAGAGGTTACAAAGCAGATTTTAACCCCCTTGCTCATCTTCCCCATAAGGATAGTAGTCACCGCAAACTCCGCCCCTGCGGCAATAGAGTTTATCGACGACGATATCTACGTCAACCCCTGCCTTCTGTCTAAGCTCGCCCAGATATACGGGGAGGAGATCGTTGCGGACTTCCCCCTGCCCAATGGTACGACTGACGATAATTCGGTTGTCGATTTAACCCTGCTTGGCGAAGGCGACGGCTATTTTGAAGAGGTTAAAAAATACGTACTCTCCTGCAACCGTTCGGACGGGCAGGACGACACGTTGTTTGAGTTTGACAAGGACGTAATAGCCATCTCTCAGTACAACCATTCGGAGCTGTGTACCTATTACGACATAAGGCGCAACCGTGACAGGATAGAGGCGCACCCGCTGGTGGAGAAGCTGTTTTCATTCTCTGCCGAACCCATAAAGGTCAAGGACAGTTTAACCCTTGTTCCCAAATATATTTTGCCCTATGACAGCGTTCAGGCAGATATAATCACAAGGGTGGTTAACGGGGAGAGTATGATAATCAAAGGTCCCCCGGGTACGGGTAAGACCGTAACCATAGCAAATATGATAGCGGCACTCCTCAACGAGAATAAGAGGGTGATGTTTGCATCAAAAAAGATTTCAGCGTTAAACGAGGTCTACGCTAAACTCCCCGAAAGCTTAAGGAAGTTTACGATGCTTTTGGACAGCGAGACGGAGAGTAAGTCGGCAAAGATTAACCCCGCAGAAGTCAAGCAGGACTTCAAACGGCTGCTCTCGGCATGCAGGGAGTATAAAGAACCCACCTCGCTGGAGCAGGATAGCGCACACGCATCAAGTGAAAAGGCAATACTCTTCAAACAGATTTCTACGTATATCAACCTGATGTTCAACGATAAATGCATTGCGGACGACAGCTTTTATTCTGCAATGGACGCCTATTGCAAGATAGATATGCCCGTCGTGCGCTTTGCCGACCCCGACGCCGTATCCGAAATATCCAGGGAGGATTACAACAAACTGCACACCGCAGTGGAAAAGGCTTCGGTTTACTATTCGCAAATAACGGCGGGCGGCACCCATTCAATATGGCTCTGCCCCTGGTTCAACATATTCGATAAATGCGATATCGAAGGGGCAATGGCCTCCTGCAAGGAGACGGGCAGCCTTGCGGCAAGGGCCGAGGCAGAGGTATCGGCAGCCCTTTCTGATTATAGCGTCAACGCCTCATCCCTTACCTTGGGCGAGGTGCTTTCGGCAACGCAGTGCGTCCTGTCGCAACAGACTGTTGAAAGCCTGATAAACAGCAATGAAGCGCTTAAATTAACCGAAGGGCTTGCCGCTAAGCTTTCTGACTATAACGAATGTTTCAGCGAGTTTGGCGAGGGATTTGAAATTGAACGTGAAGGGGATACAGAGAGGCAGGTAATTGCCCTCGGCGCCCTCCCCTGCGACAGAACTTTAACCCTTTCGGAAGTGGAGATTATAGCGGGCAACGCGTCAATTTTTATGCCTGACGGCAAGAGCTTTGCACCTGTGCAGACGGTTGCAACTCTCTCTGCCCTTGCAGGTGAAATTGCCCAACTGTCCGGGCAGAAGGGAGAGGCGCTCTCCCGCAGCTTCAGCGTGTTCGATAGCCAGTTAAGCGAGGAAGAGGCAAAGCTGATATTAAGGCATGCCAAGGCGCTCGCCCCCTACAATGCAGACAGCTCTAAGGCAAAGGCGCTGGACTTAAAGGCAAAGAGCGCCTATTCAAAGCTGAGCAGTTTATGCTTTTATAAAAATCCCGCGTTCGGGGAAATAGTCTTTGCCGTATCGGAGTACGTCAAAGCCTCGCAACTGCAGGGTGAAATTGATGAAAAGGTGCAGCTTATTTACCGCTGTTTCAAAAAGCAGCTGTCCGAAGATGAGCTTAAATGCGCCTTAACCGTTGCGTCAAAGAGTACGCCCGAAAGCGCAAAGGCATACATAGAGGGCGTAGTGTCGTCAAGTCAGCTGCTTGCAGCATGTGCAAAGCGCGTCTTAAAGGAGCCGCGTAATAATCTGACAGTTGCGGAGCTTATAGGCGGTTACGAAAGCGGCTACAGGCGCCTTTTAGTAAAGGAAGAGGTTGAAAAAATAGACAAAGTTCTCCCCGTCTTATCCCAAGGCGGCGGGCAAGATATTATTGCAACGGCTTCTTCACTTGTCACAATCAGCCGATTTATACAGACCTGGAAGAATATCGGCGGTAATCCCGTTGACCTGCCTGCGGCCTTCAACGCTCTGCGCGGCGTAGGTGAAAATGCGGTTAAGGCAATACAGGCAATTTTAATAGAGCTTGACGCCTTCGGGCAAAAATTCTTTAAAAACTACTATTCGGTAAGCGGAGCGGGGTGTACCTTCGGGGAGCTGCAGGTACTCAATGCAGAGGCGGACAACCGTGACGTAATCGGTGCCGCATTGACATACAGCGCAATAAAGCGTGACAGCGCTAACCGCTTAAGTCTTTTAAACTTCTTCTATCCCTTTGAAAAGGAGGAGGTAGTTCTGCCCGACGGCGTAACCTTTGCAGACGCCTTTGAACATTCCTTCTTTGCCCTTGCAATCGAGTGGCGCAACAAAGCGCTTGGCGTAATCCGCAACGGCTTAGGCAACAGTATAGAGGGCAATTTACAAAAGCTTGGCGCCGTAGAGGAGAGTATTTTCAAAAACAACGTAGATATAATCGAGGGTAAATGTCTAAGGAGAATTAAGCCTGACGATAGCGATTTTATCTTTGTTCAGGACAACAACCCCGGTGAAAATCTCCGCCTTATGTTCAAAAAGCATGGAAAGGGCGTGTTAAAGCTTAAAAAGTGCATGATTCTCTCACCGTATACTGCAAGCCTGCTGTTCAGAACGGAGGAGTTCTGCGACTTCGACGTGCTGATAGTGGACGAGGCAAGCCAGCTGGAACCTGCACTCATGCTGCCCGTACTTTTCAGGAGCAAGCAGTGTGTAATAGTGGGCGACGAATGGCAGATGCCCCCTATCAAACACTTCGTACCCCTATCTCCCGTCACGGGTGAAGAGGAAGAGGGTTACGGCTCGCTGGAGCCTGAAATATCAGCGTTAGGGCTTGCCCTTCGCAGTGAGAATTTCCCCGTCAGGGAGCTAATCTGCCACTACCGCAGTAAGACCGAATCGCTTATAAAATTCTCACAAAAGCTCTTCTATCCCAACATGCGTACCTTCCCCGCGCCCATCCCTGCAAGGACTGCGCAAAAGGGCGTTGAGGGGCTTGGCTTTACGGATATTTACGTACCCGACGGCTACGTAAGCAAGGGCGTCAACGAGCGGGAGGCGGAAAAGGTTGTAGAGGAGTTGAATAAGCACTTTGACGCTTACTTCGACGAGGGCAGCGGAAGGCTTGCAATGTCGGTAGGCGTAGTGGCCTTCGGTGAAATGCAATGCTCTGCAATCCAGGCAAAGGTAAGGGCGGATAAGGCGCTTTATGCAAAGATAACCAAAGCGCTTGAGAGCTTCAAGGATTTGCCTGAAAAGCTGATCTTCTTCAAAACTATAGAGACTGTACAGGGCCAGGAGATAGGCCATCTGATATTGTCGTTAACCCACGGCAGGCGTGCGACGGGGTTGCATATGAGCTTCGGGCAATTAAACCAGGGCAAGCTGGGCAGATGTATATTCAACGTTGCGGTGACCAGGGCGCAGAGCATGGTGACGGTAATTCACTCGGTCCGCTCGCAGGAAATCACCTCGGACAGCGTTTCGTATATCAAGGAGTATCTTGAAACGGTAGAGCGGTTCTGCAGGTTGGGCAGGGAGCAGTTCGTAAGCGAACAGGTCGGCAGGGGCTTTATCAGCCAGGTTGCGGACTTCATAAACAGCTGCGGAATCGAAAGGGAGCGCATAGTATTCAACTACGGCGTAACCGACGGTTCGGTAAGGCTGCCCATTGCAATACTCTCACCCGATTTAAAACAGGCGTTGCTCGGCGTCTGGTGCGAGAGGCCGTTAGACGGTAAGTATAACTACCTCGACTATAATTTAAGGTATAAATCAAGCCTTGAGAGATGCGGTTGGAGGCTTCACCCCGTAAGTATTCACGACTGGGTAGACAACAACCAGAATGAAAAGAATTTGCTTGCAAAAGCGATACAAGAAATAAACACCTGAAAGGAGCAGACATATGGCAAAACAGAATAGCAGATTACATAACTATGACACTACGGAAAAGGACGTATTGACGGATAAAATCGACGTTGCAAGTGAAAAGGCACGCCGTCAGCGTCAGGAAAGGGAGATGAACGATAAGATAGACGAGATGGCGCAAAAGACGCTTGAGTTCTATCACACCTACGGCAAAGACGACTACCGCTATCAGATGATGGTCACCTTCCTCGACGTAGCCTTCCAGATGAAGGAGGCAATCTCCATAATAACCTCCGTCAGGGTTGCGACCTCATACCTTTCCACGGCAATAGAGTTCATCGACGATACGGTAACTTTAAACGAGGAGTTTGATAAACAGTTATTGTCAAAGAGCTACGGTGCATTCGCGTCGCTTAAAAGGCGTTTCCGCACCTGGCGTGCAATGCGTAACAACCGCAAGCGTATGGCAACGGTAATCTCCAACATTTCAGACAGGTTAGAGACGGCAAATCTCATCACCGACTCTCTCAGGGCAGGTTTTGAAAAAATGCGTTTAACCATGCTTAGAAACAGCGAAAAGAGGAGAAAGAAGGAGGAGAAGCGTGCTAAAAAGAGCGGAACGCCCCTGCCCACATCACAGCCTTCGGCAGCCGAGAAGTACATCATGCAGATGGCGGAAGAACAAGGCGTAAAACCTTCTGAAACCAAGCAGGACGGCAGCGACTCGAACGGAGGCGCAGGCGTAAACGGCAGCGGTGCCGGCGATAGGGGTATTGACGACATCATCGGCTAAAAGACCAGACAGCCCATATAGGGATAACGGAGGGAATTTATGGCAGGAATAGGCAGAAACAGCAGTGCAGCCGCACAGGTTGAAAGCATTGAAAGCTTAAAGAAAAAGTTTAACGACGCACACGACAGAATACTTAAAATAAGGAATAACAGAAAGGATAAAAACGATTTATCCCGCGAGGAACAGGCAGAACTCCGCAAAGAATATCTGTATGCATCGCAGATTGCAAAGACGCTTGCCGAACGCTTAAACGACGAGGCGGAGAGCGAGAAGTATGCAAAATACGCAACTCAGCTCACCGAGATGGCGCAAAAGTACGGCTCTTCCATAACGGGTAAAATCCCTAAGACGACCTTTGACGACGTCAAGGGATTGGACAACGTTAAAAAACTTGTGCAGTCCTTTATGTTCATGGCGCAGAACCCCAAGGTTTTGGAGTACTACAAGCTTGAAGGCGGTTTAGGCATGCTGATGTATGGCGCCCCCGGTACGGGTAAGACGATGTTTGCAGAAGCTATTGCAAACGCAATGCAGCTGCCCCTTTTCATAGTCACCCCCGCAGATATCTTCAAGAGCTACGTCGGCGAATCGGAGCAGGCGGTAAAGCAGCTCTTCCAGGAGCTGGACGCCTGCCAGGAGGGTGCAATCCTGTTTGTAGACGAGTGCGAATCTATTTTCAGCAGGAGAACGCAGGACACCAAGGACTACAAGTCGGCGGTAACTACCGAGCTGTTGCAGAGAATCAACGGCTTTGGCGTAAACGGCTCCAAGCGAATAATGATAGCCGCAACCAACCGCCCGGACGTTATCGACCCCGCATATTTAAGGTATAAGCGTTTTTCGCACCTGATTCACGTTACCCCGCCCGACAGGGAGGCAAAGCGTGCAATAATCAATAGCAAGTTGAATGATATAGAGCTGGACGGTATCACCACAGAGGAGATACTTGAAATGACCGAAAGGGAGAGGGTGGTAAATAACCCCATCTTAGGTACCTATACCGAAAAGGAAGGGTATTACTCCGCAGCTGACGTGTGCGGAATAATCGAGGAGGCATGCCGCCTCGCATTGGAAAAGATGCAGGAAAAGGGCATAACCGAACCCATAGCCCTCACACGTGAGATGTTCGAAAGGGCGTTTAAGAAGATACCTCCCAGCATTTCGCCCGCTCTTTTGCGGGAGTACGAACAGTTCCGCGATACGCGCGACTGACAAATTAAATTACGACAAAAAAACAGGCCCCGAAAGCTTTCGGGGCCTGATATTATTAATTTCAGTTGTCTTATTGAGTTACGTTTTCTCTGTAAATTGTACCTTTGCAGCCGCTAACCTTCTTACTCTCGTACATAGCGATATCGGCATTTTTATACAGGCGGTCGAAGGTGACGTTTTTGCCGCTATAGAAATCGGCGCCAATACTCACGTTGATTTTCTTATCGCCGAGCTGAGGAATATTAATGTTTGCAAGGTTCTCAAAGAATCTGGCAAAAAAGCTCTCCGCAGCCTTTTCGCTCAAAAGACCGGGCATAAATACGGCAAATTCGTCGCCGCCCAATCTGAACACGATATCCCTTTCCTTACAGGATTTTTTCAGGCAGTCTGCAAGCTGAATAATAACCTTATCGCCAACGTCATGGCCAAATTCATCGTTTATCGACTTAAAGTAATCGCAGTCGATAAGGCAGAACAGGCCGTATACGTTTTTATTCATCAGGTCTTTGACCTTCTTTTCACCCGTACCTCTGTTGGTGATGCCAGTCATGATATCCGTTTCGGCAAGGTGTTTTAAATAGTTTTCCTTACGCTTACTCTCGTCAATGACTTCAACGCAGTATAAAACGTGCCAGAGGTTGCCCTCGCTGTCGTTGTCAACCCTGATAAAGCTTTCACGGCACCAGCCCGAAGCAGTGCCTAAAAATACGTGTTCGATAGTATTTTTATCAGCCAGCCTCTTATCGAGTGTGGAGATATCGGTGAAATACAGTACTGCTTTTTTAAACCTTTCGGTTGCAAGCTTACTCATCACGTGCTTAATCTGAACGGGGAAGTAATCGCTCCTTTCAGGGTACTTGTTCTTCTCAATTTTCTCCGCCGACTTAATCGCCTTAAAATTGCCCGTTTTGACGTCAATTAGGTGCATCGAAAGGTAAACCTGAGCCACCGCGGCATAGCATCTTTC
>JBJFAG010000142.1:0-3290 GCA_051887795.1 Candidatus Coproplasma sp.
CATTGCGTCGGCTACTGCAAGCTCTGTCGAGCTGGATTCCAACGGCGTTTACTGGGCATAATATCAATAAAAACATAGTGCAGCGGTTGCGTATTTTGCAACCGCTGTTGCGTTTAAATTGCTCTCGGCTATACCGTGACGAAATGCAGTCGACTGTTTGTTTTATAGTTTTTATGAAATTTATTGACATTTTTTGTGATTTATTGCATAATTAAACGTGTTATGTGATTTAACTTATTATCGCAACGGCACAAATCAAGTCAGAAATATGTGTTTTTGAGGGAATGAAATGAAGAACATCAAGAGAAAATCAATCATTGCAATAGGGCTTACCGCACTGTCGGCTCTTGCGCTCGGCGTCGGAGCAATTGTGCTGAACAATTCAAAAGAGAGCCCTTCAGGGTTTAAGGGTACTTATGATTTCTCCGCTTACGCTGCGACAGCTATTAATAAAATAACTGTAGCGGGGGAAGAGGTTGCAATTACCGACACGGCAACGTTTACCTCTAACGATGATGCAAAGACGTATACCCTTTGCCTTACGGTTGTAGATATGGCTGATTTCGGCAAAAGTTTTACTACTCCTCTTCATGTGGGGTATAAAATAGCAGAGGGCGGCAAGTATTACAACGGTGTAGATGGCAACCTGTCGAGCACTGTATACAGCTCTCTCACGTTTGCCGACGACACTACGTTAACCGCCTCCGAACTCTCGTTGGGTTTTTCAAATCCCTATTTTGTAGTTGCCGAAGTTTCTACAAGTTCGGTAAAGCTTTCCACCCCCGAATGTATCGTTGCGGCAGAGTCGGGTTTTGAAGTAGTGGACGAGCATATGGATCACGTCTATCTTGTGGGCGAATCGCTCGACACGGCTAACCTCGTCGTCAATTCAACCTGGTCGTATACCGTTGATGAAGAGACTATAACGGTCAGCAAAAAGCTTGACCCTTCCGCTTACACGGTAGACACTGTAGACACGTCTACGGCAGGCGAAAAAAACGTATCTATAAGCTATGGTACCTATGCCGCAAAGAGCGTTGCCATCAGTGTGCTCGGCAGCACGCCTACGGTGACGGACGGCAGGGTGAGCGTAAACGTAAGCGCTGACAGCGCCGTTCATGGCGTTTGCACCGACAGCGTTTATACCTTCAAGTCGGTTAAGGATGCTATCGACTTCTATGAAAAGAGCAACTTAGACAGCGGCGTATACAAGATTATTAGCGTTGGCGAGGGTACTTATAAAGATAAGATTACCACCGACCTTAACAACCTTGTACTTATAGGTCAAGGCAGTGACAAGTCGGTTATGACCTACTCCGCAGTGGAGTCGACAATCGACCCTGTAAACGGTACCGAATACGGTCTGAAGTGCGCAACGCTGCACGTTACGGGCGATAACTTCAAGGCGTATAATATTACTATACGCAACGACTTCGACTACATAAACGAAGCTTCAAAATACACAAGCCCTCAGGGCGTTGCGTTGACTGTTGACGGCGACGGCGCAGTGATTTACAATACTCACTTATACGGCAATCAGGACACGCTTTATTTAAAGAGCGGCAGGTCGTATTTCTATCAGTCGCAGATCGACGGCAACGTCGACTTCATATTCGGCAATACGACGGGCTTAGCTTACTTTGAAGAATGTACTATTATGGCTATAAGCAGAACGGCAGAAGCGGGTGGTACAACCCAGAACGGCTACGTGACTGCGGCTAAGCATACCACGGAAACCAAGCCCGACTACGGCTATATCTTCGACAGCTGTACCCTGACCGACGACGGAAAGGTTGCAGACGGCGCAATGGCTCTCGGCAGACCTTGGGGCGAAGCGGCAACGGTTGCATATATCAACTGTTCATTCTCCGCTGCTTATGCAACTTCGGCTTACGGTTCGGGTGCAAAGACCGACCGTTGGTGCGCAATGAACAGCAGTATTCCCACAAACGCAGACTTCTGCGAATACGGCTCTACGGGCGACGGCGCTATAACCGAAGCAGTAACGGGCGGTAAGGTACTCACTGCAGAAGAGGCGGCAAACTATACAAAGGCTAATATCTTTGCCGCAACTAACGGCAACCTGACAGCTACTAAGTTTGATTGGGAAACAGAGTACAACAAGCTCAGAATACTTGCAGGACTTGACGAGGGCGATATGCCTGAAGAGACAACCAAGACGGTTAATCTCAAGGACGAAACGTTAACCAACGGCAGCTGTATTACCGATATCAATACAAAGTATGGCGAAATTCTCACCTGGACGGGTGCGGCTACGTTCGAGACGGCTAAGCCCACTAACGGCGTTAAGGTCGGTACGGATACCGTCATTACCTTAAATATCGTCGGCGAGGTTACGGTTGCTCCCGGCTACGAATTATCTGCGGCAGACTATATAATCACCTATAAGGACGGCAAGGCTACCATTAAAATGCTTGCAATTACGGGTACCTACGGCGACTTCATCGGAAGTATTGTAATCGACACCACGAAAACGCCCGAGGATACTCAGGTTGTAACAATAACCATCGATTATAACGACGGTGAAACGGCAGACGGCAGTCTCGAAGCGGTAGTCGGCTTGCCTTTAGGCAAACCTGCTGATCCCGTAAGAGCAGGTTATAAGTTTATCGGTTGGCAGGTTAACGGCAGCGACTATGACTTTACCGCTAACGTAGAGGCGGCGTTCACGCTGGTTGCTCAGTGGGAATCGCAGAGTGATATCGATCTGACTGCAGGCGGTACGGTGACCTTGTATGAATTTACAACCGGTACGCTTCAGGGCTCGTCGGGAGTAGGTGAGTACAGAGGTATTATCGTCGACGCAACGACGGGTAAGTTTGCACCCAGAAGCAACGACGTACAGATAAACGCAGGGGTTAAAATCAAGTTCAAGATCAACTCCACGACGACGGCTGATCAGATAATGGTAACGTTCACGGCGGCTGCAGGCGATTCGTACGTTCCTTCCTGCGAAGTGTCCGTTGAGACGATTGAAGGCGAAACCTATGCAGTGCTTACGCTCGGCAGCGGTTATCCTTCGACAATGACGGTAACTATTGCCTGATAAAGCGTTAAAAACTAAATTTTAACAATGCGAGGGGTGCGGTCAAAGCCGCACCCCTTATTATTTTTACATAAGCTGAAACGCCTTAAATTTTATATGCAACAATTTTCGGTTTACCTATTGATTTTTTGCTAACCCTATTGTATAATTAGAATATCAAAATATGTAATTTGTAAGGGGGATACTCTATGAAAAACGTAATCGTAGGACAGTCCGGCGGACC
>JBJFAG010000143.1:0-3286 GCA_051887795.1 Candidatus Coproplasma sp.
CAGACGACGGTGCAAAGCTTGATGAAGGCGCTCACGTTTACGACGACGATCAGGATACAACCTGTAACACTTGCGGTTATGAAAGGACCGTTACTCCTGCTCCCACCCCTGCAGAGCCCACGGTTACCGGCGTAACTGTAACTGCAGCAGGCAATGCGACCACCGTTGAAAACGACGGCACGCTCCAGCTCTCCGCAGCTGTAGCAGGCGAAAACAATCCCGCACAGACCGTAACCTGGTCTATCAAGGAAGGCGCAACCGCAACCGGCGCAACTGTAAGTGCAAGCGGTTTACTCTCCGCAGGTACCGTAGCAGGTTCCGTAACTGTTGTTGCAACCTCCACAGTAGATACCAGCAAGAAGGGCGAAATCACCATTACGGTTGAGGAAGCCGAATTAGACTTAGAAGTTGAAATTGCAGGTCTTACGACCATTGCAGAGGGCGGCAGCATTACTCTTACGGCTACCGTAACGGGCGTTCCCGCAGGCGGCGAAACCGGCGTTATCTGGTCGGTAGACGATGAAGACGTTGCAACCATCACTCAGGAAGGCGTTTTAACGGGCGTTACTCCCGGCACTGTAACCGTAACGGCAAAGGCAAAGGCAGACGAAAGCTTCTACGCTACTTTTGACGTGGTTATAACCGCTGCA
Source organism: Candidatus Coproplasma sp. (assembly GCA_051887795.1). Classification (GTDB taxonomy): domain Bacteria; phylum Bacillota; class Clostridia; order Christensenellales; family Borkfalkiaceae; genus Coproplasma. Next base: position 651 of record JBJFAG010000143.1, read on the forward strand.
AGCACCTACGACAAGTTCGCTAACAGGGCAGACAACATCATTGCAGAAAACTTCAACGCTATGGAAGAAGGCGCTCAGCTTACCGAATTCAGCAATTACGGCACGAAGGGTATTTACGTTTCTTCCAATTCCGTAACTCCCGTAAAGGTTACCGCAGGTACGCTTTCCCTTGGTTCCAGCTCCGGTGGCGGCAACGTAGACGTTATAGTTGATTATGGCACAGCTTTAAATCAGGAGGTTGAAGGTTACTTAGAATTAACTGTAAATTCAACGGCCACTCAGACTAATAAGCCCACGATCGTATTTGAAAGCGGTAAGGGCAATGAAGTGCTTTCAATACTCTATAGCGGAAGCGCTACCACAAATATTGGTTATAAGGTAAACGGTACGACTACTGCTCCCGCAGTTGAAATTGCAGGTGCTACGTCTTTGAAATTTAACGTTTACTATAAGTTCAATGTCGTAGCGGGCACGTTTACTCTTAAGATTAATGATTCGGAAGTATTTACCGACCAGGCAATTGACATTGATGGTACGGTTGGCATTTCCGGCGTAAAAATCAGCACTCATAACAGTGGTAAGGGTACCTGTGTTTTAGACAACGTTGTAGTCTGTGCTACAGAAATGACCATTGACAACTATAAGACTATTGTCGACAACACAGTTTCTGCACTTGAGACCACCTATGGCTTAGGCGGCGCTCAGTATAATAATAGAATTAAGGGCTCTTATGTGGCTGCAATCGAAGCAGCTACCACGCTTGCAGAGGTAGACTCCGCTTACGATGCACTCTACGCTGGAGTTCTCAATATGTACATAGATTTGGCAGATTATCACGTAAATCAGGAATTATGGATTGAAAATTATACCCACGATTCAGATAAAGTTGAAGCTTTGAAGGCAACGATTACGGACGAAATCTATGAAATGACCAAGATTGAAGATGCGTATGCTGCTTCAAACAGCGACTTCGCCGACAGGCTTGAAGCTGCAGGCATTCACGAGGACAGCTACTACGCTGCAGTAGACGTAACCGTTGTAATCTATGAAAAGGGTACGACTACTTCCGTAGTTAAGAGTGATGCAAACCTTACAAATAAGTCTGGCGAGGAAATCACCTTTGCCGATCTTAAGGCTGCAATCACCGTTCCTTCCGGCAAAGCTATTAAGGGATTGTATTCCGATGCAGATTGCACCACGGCAATTACCGGAGACATAACCCTGGATGCAGGTACGGCTACCGAAGCTACCCAGATGATTATCTACGTTGAGTTCGAAGAGATTAACGAAGTTACCCATACTTTGGAAATATCTGCAACTAGTGCACTTACTGAGACAACTCTCCTGAACGACATCTTCTATGGTACTAAGAACCTTAAGACCGAGAATGATAAGAACGGTACTAGCTATTCTATCCAGATTTCACTTACTTCCGGTAAGGTTGCTGCCGCTGACGCTCCTGCAAACGGTATTATGTTTACCGTCAGCGGACCTACAACCGTAACAATCGTATGCGGACAGAAGTCTGATAAGTCCACGAAATTAAGCGTGCTTAATAACGACGGATCTGCTGCTACCGTTTCCAACATCACTAAGAACGGTGAGTCTGTAAGCGCATTTGAAACCTTGGCTACAGGCGCTACTCCCGACGTCTACACCTTCACGCTTGAAGCAGGTACCTACCACTTAGGCGGTGCAGGCGGCGGTGTATACGTCTATGCTCTTACCGTTGTTGAAACAGTTGTTGCATAAGTAAAGTTTCGGTTCAACACGATAATAAGTAACTGAAAATTCTTGCGTCAGGCTCTGCCTGGCGCAAGTTTTTTATCGCCGCATAAAAAAACGGGCGGACTGCGTAGGCAGTCCGCCCGTCTATATTTTATCACAAATATTCTTTAATCTTCGCCAAAAAGTTCGGTTTTGCGTTCTAAGTATTTATCTATAATATCATCAGCTTGTGCTTGGGTCAGGCGTCTGCCCCATTCAACTGGGGTAAGGGTGGCGTCAGTCAGGTTGTAATAGCCAAACCTCGCCGTCTTGTTGCGGTAGGTGTCGTTCCACTTGTTGAACAGTTCGGGGTGGATATGTCTATCCAGTCGGCAGTCAATAAAATCGCACTTGCCGAAATCTCTCCACGGCCTTGCAAGATACACCGTGCCGTCGCCTGCGCCCTCGGAGCGGAAGTTACATTTGTAAAATACGTAGCCCGTCCCCTGCGTTAAGGCGTGGCAGGGCGCCGCAACGTAGCCGTAAACCCGCCTTTCAGCAATGGAGACAAGCTCACAGTTTACAAAGTACGCCTCCGCACCGCCGAAGATAAAGTCGACGTTGCCGTAAATTCTGCACCCCTCGTACAGCTGAACCGAACCGCCTTCCATATACAGTTGGTCTCTGGGGATAAATCCGTCGTAGTAGGTGGGGTCATCGGTTAAACCCGAATAGCGGATAACCAGATCGTCGGGGAAGGGTGCGGTAAATAAAGTGTCCTGTGTGGAGCGGAGGTCTACGTTTTCCGCCCTGAAAACTTTTGCGTTAACCGAAAGGGCGACGCATTGCCCTACTTCTTCGGGTTTAGTGTTCGTATTGGCGACGGTCAGATTTTTTAAAACACACCTTTCACCCGTCACACACACTGT
>JBJFAG010000144.1:0-3276 GCA_051887795.1 Candidatus Coproplasma sp.
AACAGCGTACTCTCCGACGAGGAGAAGCGTAAGCAGTACGACTACGAGCTCGAACACCCCGGTATGGGCGGCATGGGCGGATTCAGCGGCTTTGGCGGAGGCGGCATGGGAGGATTTGAAGATATTTTCTCCTCCATGTTCGGCGGCTTCGGCGGGTTTGGCGGTTCGTCATCCCGTGGGAATACACGTACCAGGGGCGCTGATATCGAACAGACCGTTCGCCTTTCCTTCTTAGACGCAATCAAAGGCTGCTCCAAGGAGATAAGCTATTTTCGTAACGAGCCCTGCAAGTCCTGCTCAGGCACGGGTGCAAAGGGCGGCACGTCGTTTACGCAGTGTTCCAAGTGCGGTGGCTCAGGTAGGGTAAAGTTTGAGCAGAATACCATCTTCGGCCGTACCATACAGGTGGGCGTATGTCCCGATTGTAACGGGACGGGCAAGAAGATTACCGATAAATGTCCCGACTGCAAGGGCGTGGGCTATACGCGCAAGCAGACGACGTTCACCGTTCAGATACCTGCAGGCGTAGACAACGACAGCTCAATGCGTAAGCGCGGGTACGGTCAGGCTTCCCCCAACGGCGGTGAAAGCGGTGATTTATACGTATATTTCAAAATCGAACCCCACAAGCTTTTAGTAAGGCAGGATAAGGATTTATTCGTAACCGTTCCCATCAGCTTCTCCACGGCGGTTGCAGGCGGTAAGATTAAGGTACCCGGAATTGACGATATGATAGACCTTACTATACCCGCAGGTACGGCAAGCGGTACGCGCTTCCAGATCAGGGGTAAGGGCGTCAAGACGGTTAACGGCACGGGTTCGCTGTACGTAACGGTGGAAATAGACGTCCCTCAGAAGCTCTCGCGGGATCAGGCGAAAAAGCTTGCCGAATACGAAAAGACGGTAACGCTTAAATCGTGTTCGCGTATGAGCAAATTTGCAGACGACGTTTCCTCGCTCTACGGTGCAAAGATCGATAAACAGTAATAAGTAAAAAGATTGGTATTAGCGGCGTAGCGATAATTCATTATCGCTACGCCGCAACTTTATTTACCTTATTGACTTTTATATATGGCGGTGGTAACATATGTATGACTGTGATAGGTGGAAAGATGAAAAAATTTTTTAAACTTGCATATGCACTAATATTGGCTTCGGCGCTTGCGTTCTGTGCTTTCGGCTGCACTCCTAATAATGACAATAAAGACCCCGACGGTGTTAACTCAGGCGAGGTTGACGACGGAACTCCCGAGGAAACCCCCGAGGAAAATCCTGAAGAAAAGCCCGAAGAAACTCCTGAAGAAACTCCTGAAGAAAAGCCCGAAGAGCCTGAACAGGCAGAAACCACGCTTACGTATAACCAAAAGGTTGAAAGGTATATGAGCGGTATGCAGTCAACTGCCTTCACCTCTTACGTCATGGGCCTTTCCGAGTATGAGAACAACGCTTCCATAGCGTTAAACGCCATATATGCCTCACCCAACGGCGACGGCGACGGCACCTTTGACGACCCCTACAGTCTGCAGGACGGGCTGGACGAGGTTAAATCAGGCGGCACTCTCTATTTAAGGGGCGGTACGTATACGACTTCCGACGGCGACGGCTGGTTTATTAACTGCAAGGGAGCGGAAGATAATTATATTACTATCCGCAACTACCCCGGTGAAAAGGCGATAATAGAGAATACTTACAGGGGAGAAGAGGCGTACGGCTTTCAATTCGAGGCGGGGGCAAAGTATATCCTGTTGGAGGGAATAGAGATACGTTCCATACAATCTCAGTGTGCTTACGGCATAGTATTCTGGGGTAACGGGCAGAACAATATTATAATAAGAAATTGTGAAATACACGATATTAAGACTACTTCTTCCCACCCCGAAAGCGACGATAATGCGGGTGCAAACGCCATTCTGCTCTTCGGTGAGAATAAAAATACAATAACCGACGTTGCTATAATCGATAACCATTGCTATAACAACGTCAACGGCTGGTCGGAAAATATCTCGGTAACGGCAAACTGTGAAAGGGTGTACGTAATCGGCAATACGGTTGAAAACAATACCAATATCGGAATAGACTTCTACGGCAATGCGGGTTATTGCTCAACCGCCTCGCTCGATCAGCCCAGGGACTGCCTTGCGGCGGGGAATACGGTTAAAAATTGTATTTGCTCATATGCCGACTGCGCAGGGCTGTACGTAGACGGTGCAAGGGATATTCTACTTCAAAACAACTATATAAGCGGTTGCGCCTACGGAATTGAGATAGGCAGTGAGGAACGCAACGACAGTTACCCTGTAACTAATATAACCGTAAGGGCCAACATATGCGCAGACAATCACGTTACGGGCATACGTATCGGCGGTTATGAAGAGGTGGAGACGGGCATAGTTAAAAGTACGTATATCTACAACAATACATTGACAAATAACGGTGCGGACAACGGAGCGGGCATAATTTTAGCCAAGCTTGACGGCGTTGAGTTTGTCAATAATATTATAACCGTCCCTGCAGGGGTAAGCCTTATCAGCACTGATTTTACCGAAGAGTACACCAAGAACTTCACGTTTAAAAACAATTTATTCTACGTTTCAGACAGCGACGGAAGCGAAGCAAGCTTTAGTATCTGTGGTAAAAACATAATGGGTTTTGCAACGTTTAACGCCTCGTACAGCGGCTCCAACATCTATGCCGAACTGCTGTTGGACGGCACATATATGCCGACTAACGCATATTCAGGCGATAATACGGTAAACTTCGGTAAGTATGATTACTACCTTAAAGAGTGGGGTCAGGCTCCCTGTATCGGTGCGGTTAAAAGTTGATAAAAGATTATTATAATATAATATATAAGGCTGATTTAAGGCGAAGAGTTGAATGCTCTCCGCCTTTTTATTTGGTCCGCAAATAACTATAAGCTGAAATTATACTTTGTCTTAAAAATGGCAATACCGCCCTTTAGGCACTTTTTATTGACTTTTTTGCAAATGTGAAATTATAATCTAACCGAAATTAGCCGACGGTTACATGCATTCAACGTTAGCCGTGTGACAAGTTTTCATTTTCTCCACTTCACGTTGCCCCACGGGCAGGTTTATTCTGGCTCGTGGGTTGCGTGGGGGGATAGGTTGGAAAGGTAATAACGTCCTACGATTTATGCAGGACGAAAAGAGAGGTATTTTTTATGGACTTTGGAATTTGGTTTCTGATTGGTGCGGCTCTCGTCTTCTTTATGCAGGCGGGTTTCGCAATGGTAGAAACAGGCTTTACCCGTGC
>JBJFAG010000145.1:0-3237 GCA_051887795.1 Candidatus Coproplasma sp.
CTATCAATACTAAGGCTACGGCGCCTATACCGGTTATACTTGTACTCGTAACTCCGCTTAAAATGAGTGAAATTAAAAGCGTAACAAGTGCTAACTTGCCCCATCTGCCGTTAAGGCTGTTCCAGGCACGATCTCTGAAATCTCTCGCTTTCATACAATCTCCTTTTTTTCATTTATTAATTTTATTATACGCCTGAATTGTTTATTAGTCAACAAATTATTTATTTTACAACAATAGTGATATTACACTATTAATACATTAACCGACTTGACAAATATAAACCATAATTGTATACTTTTACAGTAAAGTTTAAGCAAACTTTAAATCTAATAAAGGAGAATAGAAAATGAAAACCACAGCGAGAGTTTTTACGATTATCGGTATAGTTGCTAACGCAATAGGCATTGGCGTAATGGCTATTTACACAATTATATTGCTGGCTGCAGGCGCGGCTGCAAATGATCAAGCGGCATACATCAGCGTAGCTGTACTCATTCCCATGTTTATTGTTTTTATTGTTTTAATGATACTGGGTATAGTATTTGGCACTAAAACGCTGAAAAAGCTTAATACTGCAACATGTAAATCCGAGCTTATTGTCTGGGGCATTCTCGATCTGATATTCTGCAACGTAGTTGGCGGAATACTCGTTTTGTGCCTTAAGGACAGCGATATGATTCAAGTTTCCGAACCGGTTTTTGAGCAGGCTGCCGAAGAAGTTTTTGCAACGGCTACCGATGAAATTTCCGAACAGGCTGCTGAAGAAGTTTCTGAGCAGGCTACCGAAGAAGTTATCAAACAAGATACCGACAATAACTAAGGTTAAATTAAAAATTAATCACGCAACAACCCGTAAGACGTTATCTTACGGGTTGTTTTTTTACGTAAAAATCGGGTTACCATAAGGCAACCCGAATACTTTACTTATTTAAATTTTTATCGATTTTATCGAAGAAATCCTGAAGATAGTTATTCTCTATATCCTCAATTCTTCCGCTGTCTGCAAGGTTAGTCAGCTCGCTGTCAACGGGTACCTTTGCTACTGCCGGTATTCCATACTCAAGCGCCAGGGCGTCTGCCTTGCTGTCGCCAAAGATGCTGATCTTTCTTCCGCAGTCGGGGCAGGAGACATACGACATGTTCTCTACAATACCTAAGATGGGTACGTTCATCATCTTTGCCATGTTGACTGCCTTCTGAACAATCATGCCAACCAGATCCTGCGGGGTGGTGACGATGATAATGCCGTCTAAAGGAAGGCTCTGGAAGATGGTTAAAGGTACGTCGCCCGTTCCGGGGGGCATGTCTATAAACATTACGTCCACTGCTTCCCAGATGACGTCCGTCCAGAACTGAAGGACGGTACCTGAAATGAGGGACCCCCTCCATACTACGGGTTCATCCTCATGCTCCAACAGTACGTTCATACTCATAACCTGTACACCGTACTTGGAATCGACGGGGAGTATTCCCTTTTCACTGCCCATCGCCCTGTCGTGTATGCCGAACATCTTAGGGATGGAAGGGCCTGTTATATCTGCATCCATCAACGCTGCATTATATCCGCGCCTCTGCGCTGATACTGCAAGCAATGCACTCGTCATGGATTTACCTACGCCACCTTTACCTGATACGACGGCGATAACTTTTTTAACCGTGCTGAGTTCATGCGGTTTTTTCTTTAAACTCTCTGCCTTGCGGGAAGAGCAGCTTTCACCGCAGGACGAGCAATCGTGACTACAATTTTCTGCCATAATACCTCCAAATTTGCAAGCTATATTTTAGAGTATAGTCCTACAAAAGTCAAGTTATTTATGTTACGACAAAAATTTACTTGCATTGTTTGAATTAATTTGATATAATGCCATTACCGTGCTAAGTGGGGAGTTAGCGGTGCCCTGTACCCGCAATCCGCTATAGCGGGACCGAACCGCCCCTCTCGACGACTAAAGTGGAAAGCAGCCCTTTATAAGGGGTGTTGATAACAAGGTCTTATGCAACTTTTCGCCGTGAACCGTGTCAGGATAGGGATATAGCAGCACTAAGCGGAGTGACGAGTGTGCCATAAGGTAGCCTTGTAGTAGCCACCTGTAATGGTAACGTTTCGGCTTTATTCGGCAAAAGGGACTGCACGGCCTTTTTGAAAGATTAACCCGTCTGCGTTTGCAGACGGGTTTTTACTGTCTTATTCATGGCTTTTTTGCAGATATATTCCCTTTGCATTTGACGAAAATAGCCTGTCTGCAACGTTAACCATTTACCATAATAAATAATAACCCGTCTGCGTTTGCAGACGGGTTCAATAATTTTGTTGATATGTTATTAGAATACACCACAGCAATGAAGCACTATGCATGCAATGGCAAGGAGTACAAGGTATAAACTAAACCACTTGTAGTTTGCCTTTTTGATTGCCTGAAGCATAACCTTGATTGCAAACAGGCCCGCGATTGCAGAGACGATAAAGCCGATTGCTATGCACCAGCCGAACTGGTCGCCTGCCACCTGGAAGGAATATGCCAGGCTATCCTCCCCCGTCTTAACCAGGCCCTTGACAAGCTCCACAAGGAAGCCGCCTAAGATAACAGGGATTGACATTAAGAAGGAGAAATGTGCAACCTCGTCGTTGTCACCGCCTGCAAATATACCTGCCGCAATGGTTGAACCGCTGCGTGAAATACCGGGAAGTACTGCGATTGCCTGAGCTAAACCCATGGGAATGGTCGTACGCCAACCTAAAGGCAATACCTTTTTCCTGCGCTTTGCGTAAACCTCGGTTGCGAAAAGTACGCCTGCCGTGATGAGGAAGAATACTGCAAGTATAATTCCAACGTACGGGCCGCCCATGATATGCTCGTCAATGACGTCATCTAAAAGGAAACCCACGACTGCCGCAGGGACTGAAGCAACCACTAAATATAACAGCATTATGGGCCTTTTAAAGAGGTCTATAATATCCTTCCAGAATATTACGCACACCGCAACCAGGGTACCAAGGTGCAAAATCAGGTTGAAAAAGAGTTCAGCACCGCCGATGTTGATACCGAGTACATTCTGCAAAAAGGTCAGATGGCCCGATGACGATACGGGTAAAAATTCAGTTAAGCCCTGTGTTAAACCTAAAACTAACGCTTCCCACCACTGCATAACTTATGAATCCAACTCCGATAAATCTTTATAGACATCCTTATTGGTCTTTACCGTGTCGTCGGTCAGGGCCCGGTAGGCCAGCTTGT
>JBJFAG010000146.1:0-3185 GCA_051887795.1 Candidatus Coproplasma sp.
GCCAATTAAATTTCTCTTCGCAATGTTTTAAAATTAAGTCAACGGCAAGCAGTACTGCAAACACTGCCACAAGTATAAGCCCCGATTTACCGAAGCTGACTTTAAGTTTTAATTTCTTCTTTTTTTCAGCCATGCTTTGATTATAGCATATTAATTTGCCTTTTTAAAGCGTTTAAACGTCTATTTTTAAAATAAAAAAAATCTGCAAAACCCGTAGGAATTGCAGATTGTATTTTGTTGTTTTTTATTGTTTGATAAAACCGAGACTTATGAGTATTGCCTTATCTACCTTTGCCATCGTCAGGTCGGGAAGTATGCCTATACGCTCCTTTAATCTCCGTTTATCAAGGGTACGAATTTGCTCTAAGAGAATAACCGAATCCTTTGCAAGCCCAAATTCGCCTACAGGCAGTTCGATATGAGTTGGCAGCTTTGCCTTGTTTATCTTGCTTGTCACCGCTGCGGCAATTATCGTTGGAGAATATTTATTGCCGATATCGTTCTGAACAACCAGTACAGGGCGAACGCCACCCTGCTCGCTACCCACGACGGGCGATAGGTCTGCATAGTACAGTTCGCCTCGCTTAATGGTCATATCTGTTTCCTCGCCTTAATCTTTTTACGGGGCGGTAATACTATATTATACGCCGCCTGCACCCATAATTGTTGACGGGATCAGCCGATTTTATTCAATAACTTAAACTAAACTTTTGTAAAGAGCGGAGGAATTTCCAATACGGGTACGATTTCGTAAGCCCCTAAAATTCTGTAGGTGAAGTAGCAGACGAGCATAACCAACATGGTTATACCTGCAACCTTACCTAACTTGTTGCCTTTGAAGAAAGAGAAGCCCCAAAGCGTTACGGCTGCAATTATAGACATATAGCCGTCTAAAAGAGCGCTGGCGTTAAATGCAACGCCTGCCGCACCTGTGCTGACAAAACCTAAACCTGCAACAAACAGAATATTGGCAATATTGCTGCCTATAATGTTGCCCGTTGCCAGGCCCATATCGCCCTTCTTTGCTGCTGTAATCGACGTGACGAGTTCGGGAAGTGAGGTACCGAATGCAACTACCGTCAGGGCTATGACGTTGGTGGGCAAATGGAAGAGCTGATCTGCAATTAAGGTTGCGTAGTCAACTACGAGCTGGGCTCCGCCTACGACCATACCTAAACCGACTATAGTTATTATAATTAAAAACCAGGTCTTTTCGGAGAGTTCTTCATACTTGGACTTAAGCTTATCTATAAAGCCCCGGAAACCTTCGCGAATGGGCGCATCTCCCTCTGCTACGGCCGCCGTCGTCGCCTCTTCATCCAAAAGAACAGGGCCTGAACGCTTTGCCATAATTATGGTGTAGGCCATAAATAAGCCGTAGAGTGCGAGTAAAATCAAACCGTCGTACCAGGCGTAACCTCCTCCGATATCGCCGAGGAGTATAAAGATTATGCTTATTATGATAAGAAAGGGAATTTCGATATAACGGGAACTCTTTTCAACGGGTACCTTGGTTATTACTGCGGATATACCGAGAATGAGCAGAATATTCATCATATTGCTGCCAAGCACGTTGCCCATTATAACTTCGGCACCGTCGGGTTGCCCCATAGCGGTTTTGATACCGCCGATTATGGATACGGCCGCCTCCGGCGCTGACGTGCCGAGGGCTACTACCGTTAAACCTATTATAAAGGTGGAAACGTGTAATTTTTTAGCTATTCCCGCCGCACCGTCGACAAAAAAATCCGCACCCTTGACTAAAAGCACGAAGCCGATGATGAGCAGCAAAAACCAAAGTATTGCGTTGAGAACCATTTTAATATACCCCACTTACATTTTGCTTGAAATATAAAAAAATAGACTCCTAACTTAAATTTCTTTAAGTTAAAAGTCTTGTTACCGAAAAATATTAGCGGTGTCAAACCCCGAGCTTTTGATAGCTGTCCTGACGAGATTTGCCTTAAACTACTCCCTTTCAACACATTTAGTTTAACACGGCAAAAGTTAATCTGTCAAGCGTTTGACAAAAAAAGAAATATTCTCTTCTATATCTTTTGCAGTCGTTGCGTAGTCGGAATACCTTTCAGAGCAGATTTCAGCCGCACCGCCTAAAACATATTGTGAACATACGGCTGAATCAAAGAGCGAAAGTCCCCTTGCCGCATTTCCGCAGATGAGTCCCGAAAGCATATCGCCGCTGCCCGCCTTTGCAAGCGCCGTTGAGCCGAGGTGGGTTATTACGCTTTTTTCACTATCGCTCGTTACGCTCACCGCACTCTTTAAATGTACGGTCAGGCCGTATTCTGAAGCAAAGCGTTTTGAAACGCCTATGGGGTCCGCTATAACTTCCTGCTTGGTTATGCCGCACAGCCTTGCCATTTCGCCCACGTGGGGAGTTAACAGCACCTGCGCCTCCGTCTCCTTTAAAGGTTGCAGACCGTACTTTGCCAAGCTGTTTAATCCGTCTGCATCAATGATCAGTTTGCCTTTGTAATTCTTTAAGAGATTGCAAACCTTTTCATACGTACCTTCATTACAGCCTAATCCCATACCGATTGCTATTGCGTCTGCGTTAAGGTCGGGCGTATCGCTGTAGATACACTGCGGAAAGTGTACTGCAAGGTTATATTTTATCTCTTCAGGCACTACGGCATAGACGTAGCCGCAGCCTGATTTTAAAGCGGTGGATATAGCAAGCACGCTGGCGCCCAAATATTGACTTGACCCTGCTATTATGCAGGCCGTACCGTAGCTGCCCTTGTGGGTATTCCTTCTACGGTTGCGGAAGAACAGCTTAATATACTGCTCCTGTACAAGCAAGGCGTCGGGCGTGTCGCAACAAATACCTATATCCTTTACAACTATTTCACCGCTGAAATCGATGCCGTCGTTTAAATACAGCCCGACTTTGGGATAGGCAATGGCAATCGTCTTATCCGCCTTTACCGCACAGCCCAACGCTATACCGTTATCACCGTTTATTCCGCTCGGGATATCGACGGAAATAACGTATGCCCCGGCGAGAGATATTTTGCTTATTACGCCTACGTATTCGCCGCCGACGGTGCGGTTTAAGCCCGTGCCGAACAGGCAATCTACTATTATATCGCCCTCGATAACCTCCGCATATTCCCCGTCGTACGCCTCTTTTTCCCTCTGGCAGTCGGGTGAGAGCGTACCGC
>JBJFAG010000147.1:0-3167 GCA_051887795.1 Candidatus Coproplasma sp.
AGCTTAAGCTTTTTATCCACTCGCTCAGCGAGTGGTTATCGTTTCACAACTTAAAAACGCCTTGAGCTTCATGCTCAAGGCGTTTTTAGATATATGGGTGAATTATTTAATTTTATCCAATATTTTACTCAAGGCGTATTTACCGTGTTCGTATGTTAAACCACCCTGAAAGTAAGCAAGGTAAGGAGGTTTAACCGGTCCATCTGCAGAAAGCTCTATCGAAGCGCCGGACACAAAGGTACCTGCAGCCATAATAATTTTATCGTCATAACCGGGCATATCCCAAGGCTCGCAGGTGACAAAGCTGTCTACAGGGGAAGCGTACTGCACCTCCCTTATAAAGTTTACCATATTATCGGCATTGCCAAACTCAATACAACGGGTAATATCGTGCGGAATCTTATCAATTGACGGGTAGTTTTTATAGCCGAGCTCAGTCATTGCCATACCGATTAATAACGAAACCTTAACAGCTTGACCAACCGTATGAGGCGCCATAAAAAGTCCCTGATAAAAATAACGGTAACCAGCCTCGTATGAGCCGACCTCAAGCCCAATTGAAGGAGCAGTAAAACGCCTACCTATTGCCTCAATATATTTTTCTTTACCAACTATATAACCGCCCGTAGGTGCAATACCGCCGCCGGCGTTTTTAATTAAAGAACCTACGCAGATATCAGCACCGACGTCCGTAGGTTCTATCTTTTCAACAAATTCACCGTAGCAATTATCTACGAAAATACAGCCTTCAAAGCCGTTTTGTCTAATTAATGCGCAGACCTCGCCGATTTCCTCGCAGGAGAATGCGTCTCTTAACTCATACCCCCTTGAACGCTGGATATAGATTAAATCAACTTTTCTTTTAAGCCCTTCCTTGATTTTAGCAAAATCAAATTTACCGTTAGCATCAAGATCTATACATTCAAAGTTAACGCCCAAATCCTTTAACGAACCGATATTGTCGCCATAGATAACAGGACGGATTGTATCGTAGGGCATTCCTGAAACACATAAAACGTTATCACCGCGTTTTACCAAACCGAAAAGGGCGACAGAAATTGAATGAGTACCCGAAAGCAGATGAGGTGAAACGATACCGCTCTCAGTATTAAAAACTTCCGCGTAGAGCTTTCCTAAAGTATCCCTGCCCTCGTCGCCGTAGCCATAGCCCGAGGTTCCTGCAAAATGACGAAGTGCAATATTATTATTACTGAAAGCTAACATAACCTTTTTTTGATTATGATAGGCAATTTCGTCGACTAATTCAAACCTGTCCTTTAATTTATCTTCACACTTTTTTATAAAAATTTCGTTATTTGTCATTAATTAGCTCCATTACCTTCTCAGCCGTTGCATCTTTACGTTTAATCCAAATTATTCCATCTAGTTTTTTAAAAAAAGTTATCTGTCTTTTTGCGTAACGGCGTGTATTTCTCTTTATTATGTCACGCATAGTACTCTCGCTTTTGCCGTTTTTTAAGCCTTCGACCACTTCTTTATAGCCAATTGCCTGTAAACATTGACAATTTTCGTCTACGCCAGAAGCCAATAGCTTTTTTACCTCTTCTATCAGTCCCGAATTAAACATTATGTCAACCCTGCAGTCAATCCTCTTATACAGCTCCTCTCTCGGATAGTCTATTGCAACGGCTACGTAATCATACCTGGCCTTTTTTTCATCTTTTTGGTCGGACTTTCTTTTGCCCGTCAGCTCGTAAATCTCTAACGCACGAATAACCCTTTTAACGTCGTTCACGTGCAGAACGTCTGCCGTTTTAGGATCAACCTTTTTTAATAGCCCGAATAGGTATTCCTTCCCCTTTTCCTGAGCAATCTGTTCGTATTTTTGCCTTATTTTCTCATCTGCCTGAGCGTTTCCGTAGCTGAAATCGTACAATAACGAATTGATATAAAACCCTGTTCCTCCGCACACAATCGGAGTTTTACCCTGAGATAAAAGATTGTCAATTATGGGTAACGCCCTTTCCTCATAGTCAGATACGGAGAAATTCTCCTTGGGACTGACCACGTTAATTAAATGGTGTCTGATTCCGTCCATTTCGGCTATTGTAGGTTTAGCTGTACCTATGTTTAGACCTTTATATACAAGCTGTGAATCGGCTGAAATTACTTCGGTATTGAGTTTTTTAGCGCAATCTATGGCAAGCGAGGTTTTGCCGCTTGCAGTAGCGCCGCAAATTATCAGGAGTTTAGCCAATTTTACACCTTCCTTTTAAACATTTTTTCCAAATCGGATTTAGTCAACTTTACACATATAGGCCTCCCGTGCGGACATTTTAACCCCATGTTGCCTTTAATCATTTCCAACAGTTTTTCCCTCTCGGCTTCGGTGAGTTTATCCCCTGCCTTGATTGCATGCTTGCAGGCTGTTTGCGCCAATTTTTCTTTTACCATATCGGTTACGCTAATCTTTCTGTACTCCGAAATATTGGAAAGTAAATCGTCTATGAAAGCTTTGGGGTCAAGGTTGTAAAGGTCAATCGGTATATCGGTAAGCTTGAAAGAGCTTTTCCCGAAAGGGTCAAGCATGATGCCGATTTGCCAGAGATTATTTGCATTGTCGTCAATAAACTTTCGCTCTTCAGGCGTTACCGTAAAGATATACGGAACAAGCATGTTCTGAGTATTTACCTGGCGATTTTTCACCTTTTCCAGGAGTGTATCATATAAAACCCTCTCGTGTGCGGCGTGCTGGTCTATAAGATACACCTCGTCTTTTATCTCATACATCAAGTACGTATTAAAGAGCGTACTCCTGTATTTAAATTGCCTGAATTGCAATTCCTGCTGCCTTTCTTCCCTTTTCTTTCTATCCTCCAACACCTCCAGCGAAGGCTCGACAAGGGCAAATTTATCAGAGCTTAGATTGTAACTGCCTGAAAAGTCAATTGCCTGCTGTACTCTGGGTGAAATCGTTTGCTCCTGCTCCTGAACCGGCTTCTCGTCAAATACAGGAGGATCATAATCGGCATAAGGCGTCATGTCTATTCCGTCATAAGGGGAAGGCGCCTTTTTAACCTTGGGTTGCTGTGAATACTTTTCAATATCTTTAACGTCACTGAAGTCCTTGTCGTGAACGTTTTCAGTGGCAACATACTCACCTGCGCATATCGTAGGCTGCAGCTGCGTTGTAGTAACGCTTGTTG
>JBJFAG010000148.1:0-3084 GCA_051887795.1 Candidatus Coproplasma sp.
CACCGACAGGAGCGTACACAGACGTACGTGACTGAGGCGGAGCGGAACACAACGCAGAAATACGACGCTTATATGAAATAGACCCGGCTCATCTCTCTTCAGAGAAGCGAGTAGTTCCAGGCGCAGGAGCACCACCGACAGGAGCGTACACAGACGTACGTGACTGAGGCGGAGCGGAACACAACGCAGAAATACGACGCTTATATGAAATAGACCCGGCTCATCTCTCTTCAGAGAAGCGAGTAGTTCCAGGCGCAGGAGTACCGTCCGCAGGGAGTGTACACAGACGTACACGACCAAGGCGGCACGGACTGCAACGCCGAAATACGAAGCTTATATGAAGAGAATATTAGAACGGGAGCCTTCTCTTCCCGCCCTTCAGCTGCTTCATCAGCTGTTTAGTCTGCTCAAACTGCTTTAACAGCTGGTTAACTTCCTGAACGGAGGTACCGCTTCCCGCAGCAATTCGCTTTTTGCGGTTGGCGTTGATTATTGCGGGGTCACGCCTCTCCTGGGGAGTCATTGAAAGGATTATAGCCTTAATCCTGTCAAACTTACTCTCGTCGATGTCGCCGTCCTTAACCTTACCTGAAAGACCGGGCATCATCGAAATTAACGCCTGGGCGCCGCCCATCTTCTTCATGTTCTCGAATTGGGTGAGGTAGTCCTCTAAGGTGAAGGAGTTCTCCATCATCTTCTTCTGCATCTTCTTTGCCTCTTCGGCGGAGACAGCTTCCTGTGCCTTTTCGATTAACGTCAGCACGTCGCCCATGCCCAATATACGGGAGGCCATTCTGTCGGGATAGAAGTATTCAAGGTCGGTCGACTTTTCGCCGACGCCGATAAATTTGATGGGTTTGCCCGTAACCGCCTTAATGGAAAGACAGGCACCGCCCCTGGTATCGCCGTCGAGCTTGGTTAACACAATTCCCGTAACCTCCAACCTCTCGTTAAAGGTCTTGGCTACGTTAACGGCCACCTGGCCCATCATGGAGTCTACGGTTAAAAGTATCTCGTCAACACGGACAGCCTGTTTGATATTCTCCAGCTCCTGCATTAACGCTTCGTCGATTTCAAGTCGGCCTGCGGTATCTATGATTACGGTATCGTAACCCATAGACTTAGCATATTCCACCGCCTGAGGCGCAGTCTTAACGGGGTTTTGGGTACCCTTTTCAAACACCTCGACGCCGACGTTCTTGCCCACAACTTTAAGCTGTTCAATGGCAGCGGGGCGGTAGACGTCGCAACCGACCAACAAGGGCTTTTTGCCACCCTTTTTCAAAAGCAGTGCAAGCTTACCGCACAGCGTGGTCTTACCTGCACCCTGCAGACCGCACATCATAATTACGGTAGGGGGATTGGAGGCAACCGTAAGCTTTGCATTTGCAGGCCCCATGAGGTTAATGAGTTCCTCATTGACGATCTTTATTACCTGCTGGGCGGGGTTCAGACTCTCTAAAATCTTCTGTCCTACCGCCTTTTCGGACACGGTTGCACAGAACTCCTTAGCCACCTTGATGTTGACGTCGGCCTCTAAGAGCGCAACGCGCACCTCGCGCATGGCCGTCTTAATCTCCAGCTCGGTGAGCCTGCCGCGCTTAGTAAGCTTTGAAAATATATGGTTTAATCTATCCGATAGAGATGAAAATAACGCCATTAACTTACCTTACTTTTTAATCATCAGCGATCTCTTCGCTGTAATCCCTTTCCAGAATCTCCCGCAAAGCCGCAATATCTTCGGCATATTCGGGGTGTAACAGTAAAAACTTATCCGCCCAGCGGCCCACGTCTGTCAAAAGAAAAGACACGTAGCGGTCGCCCTCGGAAAGCAGTTTATCGTGACCGAGCCTGTCCTCATACCCCGCAAGCTCTTTCCTGCAGATATTGAGGCAATCGGAAACGCCCTGCCTGGATATCCCCTTCTGTTCTGCTATTTCAGAGACAGTCAGATCGAGGTTGAAATACATATCGGTTATCTCACGCTGGGTGTCGGTCAAAAGTCCGCCGTACAAATCCCATAAGCGCATAAATCTCAATTTATCCATAACAGCCTATAAAGTATAATACTTATCAACGGTTCTGTCAAGCATTTTAACTTGACATTTTTATTTTATACGCAGATATCCCCCGTGAAATATAGTTATAAAATTACAAATTTTGTTAATATTTTTTCATTTTTAAGGTGGCGGTACCGCTTTTGTAAAGCTACGTTGACTTAATGCCAATAATATGATATAGTATAATTCAGAGAGCATAATTCTGGGGATAAATAATGAAGAAAATAATTAACGGCGTTGAATACGATACGCTTAAGGCATGCATTGACAAAAAGTTTACGTTCGGCGCACCCGGCGACCCCGAAGGTTTCGAAGAGACGTTATACATAACCGACGACGGGAAGTATTTCATCTATACCAACGGCGGCGCAAAGTCCAAGTACGTTCACGAGGACATAGTGCCTATCGAGCGCGAGAACGTCAAAGACTGGATAATGAGCCATTGATTGCCTGATAACCCTGAAGCAACCACAGCCTTCCTTAACTTAAAAGGAAGGCTTTTTGTAATTATTGATAATTTCACAATAAACAGCACGTAATTTGTTGCTATGAAAAACTTCAGGCATTATAATAATCAGGTAAAAATTTAACAGGAGAATATATATGTTATTTAACTTATTGACAGAGACGACCGAACGTGCCTGGTACGAAAACTTTTTCGATACCTCCACGGCTCTCGGTCAGGTAACAATGGTGGTTTTAAAGGTTATTATCGCACTCATAATACTTTTAATCGCCTTTGCTATCATCAACAGGATATGCAAATCCATTTACAACCACCTTGAGAAGAAGCATGCAGACGAGACGCTGTCCAAGGTAGGCACTTCCACCGCGAGAATAGGGTTAAAGGTGCTGGTGATAATCTGCCTTATCGGCTTTATTGGAATCGAAACGGCGTCCATCTCCGCATTGATCGCCGCCGTCGGCGTCGGCTTTTCCATGGCGTTGCAGGGTACGCTTTCCAACTTTGCGGGCGGTATCATAATTATCGTTATGCGCCCCTTCAAGCTCGGCGACTACATTG
>JBJFAG010000149.1:0-3082 GCA_051887795.1 Candidatus Coproplasma sp.
CTACGTTTACAGTGAGGTTAAGCACGTTTTTACTTGCCTCAAGGTTGGGAATGAGTGCGTTAATATCTGCAGTGAGCAGGTTGCTCAATACCGTGTTAAGGTCTATGCCGCTGCCGCTCGTTTCCTCAGTGGAAGTTTCGCTAGTGCCGAAGTATTTTAATAATGTCTTAACACCTTCAACTACTTCGTTTACCTGGCAATAGATCTTTACGTTCCTTTCAACGCCGCAAAGTTCGGTTAAGCTTAAGATTACTGTTCCGTTGGTTGCACTGTCATACAGATAATCCGCTACTATTGTGGCAGTGATATTGCAATACTTGACTGAAGCGACTACTTTTGCCGACAGGTTAGTGTTCAAGTCAAAGTAGATAGTCGCGTTGGCGGATAAATCCTTGAGTTCAGGGATATCCATAGCGGTGAAGGCTGAACCGTCGAACACTATACCGACTTCCGCTGCCTTGACGTCTATAAACGCCTTAATGTCGGTTAAGATATCGGTAAGGTCGAGATAGTCCTCGTCGTTGGGCATCTGGATTTCGCCGTCAGCACCGCAGACGTTCATAGCAAAGCCGATTGAAGGCAGGCTTGCCATGAGGTTACCGCCATACACCTCGTCGCCACGTTGATAAGCAAGCGTACAGGAACCAAACTCTACACCCGCATTGACGCCGAGCATAGCCATGATTGTATCCACGTTTACGCCTATTTTAATAATTGTAGCGTCGGCGTACATTTCGGTTAAAAGCGAAGAGAAGTTAACCGAAAGCGCCTTATTTAAAACGGTAACCAACTTGCCCGTTTCAAGGGAGTTAGTAGCACCCGCATCCGCAAGCATAGCGGAGATTGCGCTGACCATATCGGCAATATCGCAGCGTACGTTTAAGCTGTATTCAGCGCCACAAAGCTCCTTTAAGCTTAAATAAGCATTGCCGTACTTGCCCGTGTTCTGATTGTATTCGTAGACGACACCCATCTTTGCAGAGACGGTGTTACCGTTGTATGTATATGAAACAAAGGCATCCGCACCAACCGCTATGCCGTACAAATCCGCATAGGCGTCAACCTTTACCTCTAACCCCTTTAATGCAGAGAGCTGAACTTTATCGGAGTTGCCGTTGACTTCGGCAGAAACTTTGATGAGGTCGGAAGAGAGCAGTGCATAGATATCCGCAACGTAGTCGGCGATATCCGCAGGGGCCTTTGCAGGGTTATGGCTGATTAATGATGCCGTAGTAGTCCTGAGAGAAAGGTCCAAATCGAGCGTCTGGCCGCCAATGGCGAGACCGCCTATGTTTGCACCCCTGAACGAAATGGTATTACCGTTGATTCCGAATACCAATTGAGCGTCAATGCCGATACCTAAGCCCAACAGGTCATCCGTCTTTAAAATCAACGTTGCCTGGTTTTCACCGGGGATGAGTACCATGCTATCCATAAGCTCCGCCAAGGGATCGGAACCGCTTTCCCCTTCGGCTTCAGTTTCGGGAGCGATTGAATCAGAAGGTCTGGAGACGACTGCTGTAATGTCCTCTATAATCTTTGCAAAGCTGTCTACTTCATGTTTGACAGCTGCAATGTTTGCAGTCAGGGCAAAGTCCTCTCCGTAATATGCAGAGATATCGCCGTTTGCATATTCGACGTAGAAGCTCTGGTCGTTCAAAGTCTTGCCAAGGCTTAATTTCAGGTTGATAGAACCTGCTATATCGGCAAGGTCCAGGCCGAGGAATATGTAACCGACGTATTTGTTTTTACCGAGGGTTGCGGAAACTTCAAACTGCTGACCGCCGTTTAATACGGAAGCAAAACCGTTTGAAAGCACGTTGGTTACGTCCATAACCAACTCGTTATCGGTATTGCCACCCTGATCCAACGAGCTGTCGCCAAGGTACTTTTTATAGTAGTCGTTGTAGTAGCCGAAATGAGTATAGTCGAAGTTATCCTCGCCATAGTAATATACGGTTTCAAAATCGGATACGGAGTCTACGACAATACCCTTGTTGATTTTGGATACTTCATGGACGCTGCTTGAATTAATCTGCCAGTCGGAATTGAAGTTGACAGTCAGCTTAATCTGCTGGAATTGAGGATAATCGGAAAGTCCTCCCCTCGTCTTCATACCGAACTGGTAGAAGAAGGTTGAACCCGTATTGTCAAGCGTGAAGCTTAACGTATAAGTGCCGTTGCTCTCCTTTACAAGCTGTTCAGAAGAGATGATAGTTTCGGAGTTGACTGCATAATTAAACAGCTCGTGAGGTAAAAAGCCGTAGGTGTAATTATAGGCGTTTTCCGAAAAATAGGTAGGGGCGTCCTGCTTCCACACCGCAGTGGTTGAAGTTGTATCAGCCTCAGGTGTTTCGGACAGACGGAAATAGGTGTCCGCCTTGCGTTCACCGTTTTCATCCTTGCCGTATACCGTACACGACTGGGTACCCGTCTTTACCATTGACGAATAGGTTACGTCGCTGTTGACGAGTACGCCGTCTTTATAATCCTTCCAGTTCTTGGTGACCTGAGTTGCGATAGCCGCCGCAGTCACGCCTTCGGTATAGGTGTGGTACTGGGTCTGACTGTCGAACTTGCCGACTATAAATGCAAGGTTCTCTGCTGCGGAGTACGCAGTGGGCAGGCTTCCGTCAGTAGGAGGCGTCTCCCTGTCGGTACGTACGTTTCTATCGGTAGGCTCGCTCTTGTCGACAGACTTGGGCATACATCCCGCAACGCCAAAAACCGCAGAGCTTACACACGCTGCGGTCAGAACCGAGAATATCAGTTTTTTGAATTTGCCGATTTTTTTCATTATTAACTCTCACTTACTATTACTAAAGTAATAGTCTCACCATTCACAACCGCATTTATACGTGCGTTTTGTGAAAAAGCATAAATTTATACATTATCAATTATACATGCAAATTTCACAGTTGTCAAAGGAATTTTAACAGCTGTCATAAAAAATTATTACTCTTTGTGATATTTTGCAACAAAATCAGATAAAAAATTACAAAAAACACACCTAACACTATTATATAATCTTATTCAAATGATTAAGGGGTGAATTTGTCATATGTCAGACGTCATATTTATT
>JBJFAG010000150.1:0-3063 GCA_051887795.1 Candidatus Coproplasma sp.
GTCTGCTCTATGGAAAACTTCGACCCCGTTGGTGTTCACACCGGTGACTCCATAGTAATCGCACCTGCCGTAACGCTCTCCGATAAAGAGTATCAGATGCTCCGTACAGCTTCATTGAATATAATCAGCGAACTCGGTATCGAGGGTGGCTGTAACTGTCAGTTTGCGTTAAAGCCCGACAGCTTCGAATATTCGGTTATTGAGGTTAACCCCCGTGTATCCCGTTCGTCAGCACTTGCTTCTAAGGCGACAGGTTTCCCCATTGCAAAGGTTGCAACCAAGATTGCGCTCGGCTATACCTTGGACGAGATTAAAAATGACGTTACGGGTAAGACATACGCATCGTTTGAACCTACCCTTGACTACGTTGTAGTAAAGCTTCCCAAATGGCCCTTCGATAAATTCCTCTATGCAAAGAGAAATCTCGGCACGAGAATGAAGGCAACGGGCGAAGTGATGGCAATCGGTACGAGCTTTGAAATGGCGATAATGAAGGCGGTAAGGGGTGCTGAGATCTCCCTCGGTACGCTCAATATGCCCAAGCTTGAAAAGTTTACCGACGAAGAGATACATGAGAAGCTTTACGATCTCACCGATGAAAGGCTCTTTGTAGTATACCAGGCTATCAAACGCGGTATCTCAATTGAAGAAATAAATAGAATTACGACTATTGACCCCTGGTTCTTAAACAAGTTAAAGAATCTCTGCGAATTTGAAAGGTCGATTGAGGGTAAGCCTTTAAATAAGGAAACCTATATCAAGGGTAAAAAGCTCGGCTATCCCGATAAAGAACTTGAAAGAATTTCAGGTAATAAGTTACCTAAACACGTTAACGCTTGCTTTAAGATGGTTGACACCTGCGCTGCAGAGTTTGCGGCTCAGACACCTTATTTCTACTCTACCTATGACGAAAAGGAGCACGACGAGGCGAAACCCTTCGTTGCAAGGAGCAGGCAGAATAAGAAGAAGAGAATTATTGTTATCGGTTCGGGTCCTATAAGAATAGGACAGGGCATCGAGTTCGACTATTCGTCTGTACACTGCGTGTGGTCTTTGAAGAGACTTGGTTATGAAGTCGTAATCATCAATAATAACCCTGAAACCGTTTCAACCGACTTCGATACGGCAGACAGGCTATATTTTGAAAGTCTTACGCCCGAGGACGTACAGAACGTTATTGACGTTGAAAAGCCCTATGGCGTAGTAATAACTTTCGGCGGGCAGACGGCAATTAAGCTCTGCGCATACCTTGATAAGAAGGGTGTAAGAATATTAGGTACTCCTGCAGACAGTGTAGACCTTGCAGAGGATAGAGAGCGTTTCGACGCACTCCTTGAACAGTTTAACATAGCAAGACCTAAGGGCTTAACCGTCATGTCCAAAGACGAAGCGGTTGCAGCTGCAGAACAGCTGGGTTACCCCGTGTTACTTCGTCCTTCCTACGTAATCGGCGGTCAGAATATGACTATTGCATTTACGCAGAACGATATCGAGAGGTATATGGACGTCATTTTAGCCCAGAAGATTGAAAACCCCGTTCTCTGCGATAAATACCTTATGGGATTAGAGCTTGAGGTTGACGCTATCTCTGACGGCGTAGACGTGCTTATCCCCGGTATCATGCAGCACATTGAGAGGGCTGGTGTTCACAGCGGTGACTCCATTGCCGTTTATCCCCCTTACAATCTTAGTGACGCAATGCTTAAAAAGATTGTAGACGTATCTACTAACCTTGCAATTTCTCTTAAGACAAAGGGTTTGATCAATATTCAGTTCCTCATCTATCACAATGAATTGTACGTAATCGAGGTTAACCCCAGGGCTTCACGTACCGTTCCCTATATTTCAAAGGTTACGGGCGTACCTATGGTTGATCTTGCAACTAAGATTATGCTCGGCTACAAGCTTAAAAAGATGGGATACGGTACAGGTTTATATCGTAATTCACCCTACGTTGCGGTTAAAGTTCCCGTATTCTCGTTTGAAAAGCTCAACGACGTTAACTCTCAGTTGGGTCCTGAAATGAAGTCAACAGGTGAAGTTTTAGGTATCGGCAAGACCATAGAAGAGGCGTTGTTCAAGGGCCTGGTTTCGGCCGGTTTCAATATGAAACACCCCACGAAGCAGAATCCTTCCGGTATTTACTTCACCATTAACGATCACGACAAGTTTGAAATCGTAAATATAGTTAAGAAATTTGCAGACCTCGGCTTGACTTTATATGCAACAAAGGGTACTGCAGCCGTTATCCGCAGTCTTGGTTTAGAGTGTAACGTAGTTGCAAGGCTTTCCTCTAATGACGAAATCTTCAAGCTGATGGATGAGGGCAAAATTGACTACGTAGTCTATACGGGTAAGACTGATATTGAGTCTATTACCAACTATATTTCAATGCATCACCATGCAATTCTCCTTGGTATCACGGTGCTTACCTCGCTTGATACTGCAAACGCCTTGGCAGATGTAATTGCAGGTAGATACAACCAGTTTAATACCGAGCTTATTGACATTAATAATTTGCGAGAAGAGAAATTAAAGCTCGACTTCTGCAAGCTCCATAGCTGCGGTAACGACTACATTCTCTTCAACAACATGGATGGTAAGATAACCTGCCCCGAATCGCTTGCAATCAACTTCTGCGACAGACATTTTGCAATCGGTGCCGACGGTATCGTTATGATTGAAAAGTCAGCTATAGCTGATGCAAAGGTAAGAGTATTCAACCGTGACGGCAGCGATGGCGGTCTTGCCGCTAACCCCATAAGGTGTGCAGCTAAATATCTCTACGACAGCGGATTTATTGCAAGTGATGAATTTACAATTGAAAGCTGTGGAGTGGTTAAAAAGGTTAGCATTAACCATATAAACGGCATGGCAAGCTCAGTTGCAGAGGTTTTAGGTAAACCTGAAGTTACTCAAACAAACAGCTTTGCCGTTTTATCCGCTGTTGATGGCTACAACTGTAAGAAGTCGTATTCTGTAGAAATCGGCAATAAACACTGCGTAATCTTCTGTGATAAAGTTGATGATATGGATATCGAAGAGGTTGGACAGACGCTCATT
>JBJFAG010000151.1:0-3045 GCA_051887795.1 Candidatus Coproplasma sp.
TGAACTGCCCCGGCGGTATGCTCGTCTATAAGCTTGAACCCCACAGCTATAAGGATTTGCCCCTTCGCGTGGCTGAAATGGGCTTGGTTCACCGCCATGAGAAGAGCGGTCAGCTCCACGGCTTATTCCGCGTTCGTTGCTTCACTCAGGACGACGCTCATATCTTTATGCTTCCCGAACAGATTACCGATGAAATCAAGGGCGTAGTAAGACTTACAGACAGCATCTATAAGCAGTTTGGTTTTAAGTATAAGGTTGAGCTTTCTACCCGTCCTGAAAACAGCATGGGCAGCGAAGAGGATTGGGAGCTTGCAACATCATCGCTCAAGAAGGCTCTTGACGAGATGAATATCGAATACGAAATCAACGAGGGCGACGGTGCGTTCTACGGTCCTAAGATCGACTTCCATCTTCAGGACAGCATCGGCAGAACTTGGCAGTGCGGCACCATTCAGCTTGACTTCCAGATGCCTCAGCGCTTCGAGTTAGAGTACGTCGGCGAAGACGGCAAAAAGCACCGTCCTATTATGATACACCGCGCAATCTTCGGTTCAATCGAGAGATTTATCGGCATTTTAATCGAGCACTTCGCAGGTAAATTCCCCGTATGGCTTGCACCTAACCAGGTTAAGATTCTGCCCATTACAGACAGGAACCACGATTATGCAGAGGATATCTGTAAAAAGCTCAACGCCTGCGGTGTTCGTGCGACCTTGGACGACAGAAGTGAAAAGGTTGGCTACAAGATTAGGGAAGCTAAGCTTGAGAAAGTGCCCTATATTCTCGTTGTAGGCGACCAGGAGCAGGCTAACGGCACGGTTAACGTCAATAAACGTGACGTTGAAGCAAAGCAGTCTTTGACGGTAGATGAATTTATTGCCCTTGTATGCAATGATATTAAAGAAAAAATTGTTTTCTAATTAAAAACGTTTGACAAACGGTATTAAAGTATTGTATTATAATTCAGCAAGCAAAGGTTAACCCCTTTCGCCTTACGCAGAAGCGTGTTGGCTAATAAAGTTTTTAACAGTAATAAGCTGTAAGAATTTTAACGGGTTACTTTGCGTAGCCCGTTTTTAATTTTAAAGAGAGGTATATGGCTATTAAAGACTTGTATCAGGTTAACGAAGCTATAAGAGACAAAGAGGTCAGGCTTATTGATGCTGATGGCCAGATGGTTGGCATCATGTCGGCAGCTCAGGCAATGAATCTTGCAATTGAGGCTGATTTGGATCTTGTAAAGATTTCCCCCACGGCAAATCCGCCCGTCTGTAAAATAATGGACTATTCAAAGTTCAAGTATGAACAGGCAAAGAAGGACAAGGAAAACCGTAAAAACCAGACCGTTATTGAGATTAAAGAAATTCGACTTTCAATGACTATCGACGTCGGGGATATAGCGGTTAAAACCAAGCAGTGTTTGAAATTCCTTGAAGCAGGAAACAAGGTTAAAGTTTCCATTCGTATGAAGGGAAGGGAGAACGCCAGGGCTTATCAGGGCGTTAAGGTAATGGAGGACTTTTTTGAAGGCTTGGGCGGTAAGGCCGTGCTGGATAAGAAGCCTACGGCGGAAGGCAGAATGATTACTATGATGCTTTCGCCTGCAAAACAATAAATTAAGAAAATTCATCGGAGGATAAATAAAATGCCTAAACAGAAATCACATAGCGGTTCAAAAAAGCGCTTCTGGTTAACTGCAAGCGGTAAGGTTCAGAGACCTCACGGCGGCAAAAACCACAAGGCTGAAACCAAGAACAGAAAGAGAAAGAGAAATTTGCGTCAGAATACGCTTGTTTCCACCACGCAGGAATCTACAGTTAAGTCAATGATTCCTTACAAGGGTTAATAGGGAGGTATTAAGATATGCGTATTAAGAGATCGGTTAATGCATTAAAGAAACGTAGAAAGATTTTACGCCTTGCAAAGGGTTATTTTGGTTGCAAGTCCAAGAACTACAGAATCGCTCGTGAAGCTGTTATGAAGTCCTTGAATTATGCTTATATCGGCAGAAGGCTGAGAAAGCGTGATATGCGTCAGCTTTGGATTGCTCGTATCAATGCTGCTGCAAGGATTAACGGACTTTCCTATTCCAAGTTTATGCACGGACTTAAAGTTGCAGGAATCAACCTCAACAGAAAGGTTTTGGCTGATTTAGCTGTAAACGACGCAGCTGCATTTGCTGCTCTTGCAGAAAAGGCTAAGGCTGCTGTTTAATAAAAAAGTATTTAAAGGGTAGCGAGTATTTGCTACCCTATAACCTTTATTTTTACAGTATTATTTAAAAAGTCTATATGATTATTTCGTCTAGGGATAACCCACTCATAAAAAAGGTAAGCTCGCTAAGCGATAAAAAGTACCGTAAATTATACGGGCAATTTATCGTGGAGAGCGTTAAAGCTGTAGGCGAGTGTATCAAAGCCAATATGGACGTTGATGTCATTATCTGTACCCAAAATCTTTCAGATAACTATCCTGACGCACAGGTTGTAACCGATGCGGTATTCTCAAAGATATCCACAGAAAAATCACCTCAAGGCGTGCTTGCTGTAGTCAATATACCGCAAAACACGCTTTGTGCGCCCAAAGGCGATTGTCTGCTTTTAGACAGGCTTCAGGACCCGGGTAATCTTGGAACAATAATAAGAACTGCAAACGCTGCAGGGTACGACGATATATACCTTATTAACTGTACAGACGCATATTCACCTAAAGCCATCAGGGCAAGTATGGGCGGTGTGTTTAACGTAAATATTTATGAAGGCAGTTTAGAAGAGGTTTTATCAGTACTTGACGGTGTGCAGATTTTAAGTGCCGACATGGACGGAGAAAACGTTTTCTCTTTTGTACCTGAAAAAAGGTACTGTCTGTGCATTGGTAACGAGGGTAACGGACTTTCCGACGAAGTAATGGCCAGGTCTGATAATACTGTAAAAATTCCAATGAGGGATAGTTGCGAAAGCTTGAACGCTGCAATTTCTGCAGCTATAGCTATGTATGCCCTCAAAAATAATCAAAGGAGATAATTAAATATGTCAGGACATTCAA
>JBJFAG010000152.1:0-3021 GCA_051887795.1 Candidatus Coproplasma sp.
TTTAAGGGAAAGCCCGTCGCCCGACCAGACTTCACCGAAGAGAACGTCATCGTTTAATTGTGCGAATTTGGGTGCAAATTTCCCGAGAGAATCACGCCCCGCCGTCTGTACTACTTTCATATTTTTCTCCTTATTTTATTTGGAAGGTTACCGTCACCGATTGCGTACCGACGGCCTGTTCAAGCCCTTCAACGTCGTCTACGCTGCCTATTTGCGTATAGCTGTACGGGGTGGTAAAGCTTTTATAGAACAGTACGATATCACCCTCCGAAGAATTATCAGGCGTCTGGTTCCGGGTTGAGTCCGATGGGGTATAGCCGTCATTCAATGCGCCGCCCTTAGTACACCCGATAAAAAATAGCGGTGTGAGTATGGCAAAGATTATAATTTCGGCTATTAACCGTTTCATACCGCCTTGCCCATCTCGTAGGCCTGTTTCATTGCGGGGGAATTTTTAATTTCGCCCTTTTCGTAGACGCACGTGCCGTAGATAACGCCGCACTCTTTCGCCCCTTCAACGCAGTCGGCGTAGCCCCTGAAGCAGGCAAGCGTGGTATCCATTGAAGTTTTCATACCGTCTGCGGCAGTCATTATGTAGTAAAATTCCTTATCCTTTACTTCCAGCCAGCGCGCAACCGTTCTGTCTATCACCGCCTTAAGCTGTGCGTCAATCGAATAGAAGTAGACGGGACTTGCTAAGACAATGACGTCAGCGTCTATCATCTTCTGTAGTATCTCCGACATATCGTCGGCTATAGCGCACTTACCGCCGCTGTTTCTGCAAAAATAGCAGGCCTTGCAATAGCCGATATTCTTTTCGGCAACCCTGATTTTTTCGACGCGGTTTCCGCTCTCTGAAGCGCCTTTCATAAATTCGTCGCATAATATGTCCGAGTTACCGCCCTTTCTGGGGCTTCCCGACAATATTAAAACCTTCTTGCTCATAATTATTTTCTCCTTAAATTATCTTTATTTTTTCTCAGCGTTACTGAGCGTATTACACTCTCTGACTGCACACCTTTCCGGCAAGGCCGAGCATTAACTCCGTCTCTTCGACGGGGCTTATGCGTTCAGGATTGTTAAGCCACTCCTGCAAAACCCTGTAACTGCCGTAAATCGCAAAAGCGATAGTGGCGTTTTTAGTGTTTTCGTCCTGAATATCCGCCAACGCAACGTTTAACATGTCCTCGATTTTGGGCAGCGAAAACAGGCGTTTGGCAAAGGTATCCTCTACGTTATTATTGATAAGCATCGGGATTACCGCTGCACAGATAAAGCCGATAATAGAGATGGCTAAACCCATTATGGACGCCGTACCCGAAGTTTGCGAAGGCAAGCATAGTATAACCTCGCTTAACGGCGGGATAGAGCTCAGCAATGTAAGCTTCAGATATAACGAAAATTCGCCGTTGATTCTGGACGACTTAAGTTTAAAGATAGGCGCAGGGCAATACGTGGCGATAGTGGGCAAGACGGGTTGCGGTAAATCCACCCTGCTCAGGCTGCTGCTCGGATTTGAAAAACCGCAAAAGGGTGCCATATATTACGACGGTAAGGACATAAATACCATTGATTTAAAGTCGCTCCGCAAAAAGATTGGCGTGGTAACGCAGAACGGCAAGCTGTTCCAAGGGGATATATACTCCAACATAATAATATCTGCCCCCCATCTTTCGGTAGAAGAGGCGTGGAAGGCGGCGGAGATTGCGGACATTGCGGACGACATCAGGGCTATGCCCATGGGTATGCACACAATGATTTGCGAAGGCTCCGGCGGAATTTCAGGCGGGCAGAAGCAGAGGCTTATGATTGCCCGTGCCGTTGCCCCCAACCCCAAAGTATTGATGTTCGACGAGGCGACCAGCGCCCTCGACAACATAACGCAGAAAAAGGTTTCGGAGGCGTTGGACTCACTTAAGTGTACCCGAATAGTGATAGCGCACAGGCTTTCCACGATTAAGCAGTGCGACAGGATAATAGTTTTAGACGGAGGCAAAATCTGCGAGGACGGAACGTACGACGAGCTTATTGAAAAGAAGGGCTATTTCTACGAGCTGGTTGAGCGCCAACGCCTTGATAAAGATAACGGCTGAAATATATAAAAATTTTTCGCAACACGGCAAAACGGCGAGTATAAATATACGGAAAGATAATTTAATCCTAAAGGAGAAAAAATTATGAAAGACGAAAAGGATCTGAAGCAACTCCCTGACGAATTGTTGGCAAGCGTAAACGGAGGCATTTCGATGGAAGATCAGAAGGCCACTTTAGAATATTATTTCAGCGCCCGTCAACAACGTTTGAAGGGAGAGATAGACGATGCAGAGTTTAACGCTATAATGGAACAGATATCAGCCTATTGTGCTTATGCTTCAAGATATGAACAATCGGTAGGGTATACCGAGAGTGTACGCTTTGATAAAAATATCGACTGGGTCGGTATGATAAAGTCAATTAAGTAAATTTTTACCCATCAATCGCCCTCAGGCGGTTGGTTGGCAAAGACAATAATAAAGACAATAATAAAGGAGAATTAATTATGGATAACTCGAAAGAAATTAAAGAAAAAGTTATGACAATGTTGGAGAAACAGTACGATTCGCTTTTCTCTAAAGAGTTGAGCGATGACCAGCTTGACGGAGTAGCCGGTGGCACATATTTAGGCAACGGAGAGTATTCGGACGACGATTTGTTATCCGAAAACGGCTTGAAGTTCATGTTGGATTGTATGAGAAAAAGCGGTTTTTCTCAGGAAGTGCTTGATAATATGACGGAACAGTGGCGTCAAGCAAGAATAGATTGCGCACAAATGATAGAAGACATCCGTGCAAGCAGACTCACGCCTGAACAGGCGGCAGAAGAAAAGAGACGGGAATGGGAAAGAGTTTGTAAAGAGTTTGCAGACGTATTTAAGTAAGATAGAAGCATAAAGGAGAATTAATTATGGATACCTCAAAAGAACTTTCAGAAAATGCAAACGTAGAGATTTGCGACGAGCAGCTGGACGACGTGACGGGCGGC
>JBJFAG010000153.1:0-3011 GCA_051887795.1 Candidatus Coproplasma sp.
CTGAGCAAGGGAAATTTCTTTGGACAGATGCTCAATTCTTACGCCTACCGCAAAATCTCTCGGCTCCATATACACGCCGTGAGCATTGAGCATTTCAAAGGTATCCCTTGCGGAATGTCCCACGGCAAGCACCGCCGCCGACACGGGCAGGGTATACTCTTCACCGCTTTTAACGTCCTTAAGCTTAAGGGCGGTTAAGCTGTCGCCCTCCTTCTCAAAGCCGCATAGCTTGGTGTTAAATAGATATTTTCCGCCCTGGCCTTCAACGTACTTGCGCATCGATTGCAGAACGCCGTACAGCCTGTCGCTGCCGACGTGCGGTTTGTTTAAATATAATATTTCTTCAGGGGCGCCAAAGCGGACGAAGCCTTCAAGCACGTCCGAATTCAAGCCGTCCTTTGTTCTGGTAAGCAGCTTGCCGTCCGAAAAGGCGCCTGCACCGCCCTCGCCGAACTGAACGTTGCTCTCCTCGTTTAAGGTGCGGTTTGTAAAAAATGAAGTACAGCTCTTCCTTCGCTCCTCGACCGCCTCGCCACGCTCTATGATAATAGGTTTGAAGCCGTGCTCGACAAGGCGAAGGGCGCAAAACAGTCCTGCCGGACCTGCGCCTATTACCGCAACCGTCGGGGGATTGGAGAGCCTTTCAAAGGTCTTCACCTCTTCGGCTACGGGGTGGGTTGCACAGGCAACGGAGTACAGCCAGAACACGTTGCTCTTATTCCTTGCGTCAAGCGATTTTTTAATAATTTTAAAGTACTTGATTTTACCGTGAAGCCTTTTTTGCGCAATGGAAATAAGGTCGGCTTCGGGGCGGTCTACGGGCAGCTTAATATTGTCTATTCTGACTACCAACATATCATTGCCCCCTTAGTATGCTTTGATGAATGCACTGCGCCGCATACATTCCGCTTGCAAAAGCGAAGTGCAGATTGTACCCGCCGCAGTCGCCGTCGACGTCTAATATTTCACCTGCAAAATACAGGCCTTTAATTATCTTACTCTCCAGCTCACGATTAATTTCCCCGCTAACAATTCCGCCTTTTGTCACCTGGGCATAGTCGAAGCCTAAACTTCCTTCAACCGTGACGGGGAAGCATTTTACCATATCCGCTATCCCTTCAGCCGATTTGTCTTTACACCTTTTAATTATCTCCCTGCCTAAAGCATTATGCAGGGTGCCGCCCAAAAGCTCACTTTCCGCATAGCCCATGCCCTGTCTCATTTTTATAATTTTAACTATCTCTTCCCTATCTACGTCGGGCAGAAATTCTATTGAAAGGGTTATGCCATTTTGGCCCGTGCAGTATGCCGAAGCATAGAAAATTGCGTTACCCGAAAGGCCGTAGTCGGTGAAGATTACGTCGCCCTCAGTCGTTGCAAGCCTTTTATTACTTGAATTATATACGGTTACCCTGCACTCCGAACGAATGCCTTTTAGCTGTTTAAAACCGCCTGTACACTTTAATTGCACCAACGAGGGATAAAGGGGCGTCAAGCTATGCCCTATCGCGGTGGCGAGCGAATATGCCGAACCGTCTGTTAAAAACTGCTTTTGCACCTTGCCGCCTGTGGCGAGCAGTACCTTTTTAGCCTTGATTTGTGAGTTATCCTTCAAAGTTACGGTTAGATTTTTACTGATTGAAGTCACGGGGGAACCGCACCTAACTTTTACGCCGAGGCTATTTATCCTCTTTATAAGGCTGTCCGAAATGGCAGACGCCTGTTTGCCTGCAGGGTACATTCTGCCCGATTTATCGGAAACAGTGATAAAATCGAAGAGGGTTAACGGGTTGACTGCCCCGTCTTGACAGAGCGTTTTGGCAAGGGGGGCTAAACTTCCGTGGTAGTGCTTTGCCGTCATATCAGCATTGGAGAGGTTACCCTGCCCGTTGCCCGTTGCGGCAATCTTTTTGCCCAACCTTTCACCCGCCTCCACTATTATGACGGAGAGGTTTTTATTCAGCTGTTTTAAGGTTACGGCGCAGGCCAGCCCTGCCGCACCGCCGCCAATTACGGCTACGTCGCAAATTTCCATACCTTAATTTTACAACTTTAATAAAACTATGTCAATAGATAGAAAGTGCGGTGCAACAAATGCACCGCACCTGAAATATAGTATTTAGCATTTCATATTGTCAAGTATACCTTTCAACACCTCTAAATGCACGTTTTCATCGTCGATTATTCGGCAGACAAGCGCCTGAAGCGTGGGATTTTTAAGACGGGTTAACATCCGTTCGTATGTATATATGGCGTACTTTTCGCCCATTATGTCGTCCTCTATCATATTGCGCAGACTGCGTGAGTAGGACACGAATTTGGTTGAGTAAAAATTGTACTGCCCGGGGGGATTGAAGGTGTAGACGGGTTGAGCGCCCATTCTGATTAACGCCTCTGCAAGAAGGTCGAGATGGTGCATTTCGGCTATGGCAATGCCTTCAAGTTTAGTCGCCGTACCCTCGTCACCTGCGCAGGTGAAATTTATCGAGTGGTAAATATACTGCAGAATGGCGTTAAGCTCTCCGCAGGACGTGGCGTAGGCAGGCGAGAGTATGCGCACCGACTGTGGGTCGCATGAAAGTCCGTCTAAATCGGGGTAGCTTCCTTCGGCAATAATGGGTTGGGTCATATATTTCGCTCCTTAAAATAATACTTGCATTAACAAAGTATTCTTTTAAAGGGTGAATTTGTGATAAAACAAAACCACTAGTTCGCTAGTGGTTTTGCTTTTACGTCTATTTGTGTTTGTTCAGATTGCATGCTTTTTAATCTTCAACGGTGGATTATTTTAACATTTCCTTTAAGAATTGGCCCGTGTAGCTTGCAGGGTTTTGCGCTACCTGTTCGGGAGAGCCGCAGGCGATCAGCGTACCGCCCCTGTCGCCCCCTTCGGGACCTAAATCGACAATCCAATCGGCGGTTTTTATGACGTCTAAGTTGTGTTCGATAACTATAACCGTGTTTCCGCTTTCCCTTAAACGGTCGAGAATTTTAACTAGTTTATCCACGTC
>JBJFAG010000154.1:0-2984 GCA_051887795.1 Candidatus Coproplasma sp.
GCCGCCGTTTCTTCAAACGTGTGCTATTTTGTTGCGATAATATTAAATTTGTGTTATATTATTAGCGTAAAAAATTCAGACGGTGGTAATAAAAATGCCAATAAATTTAATAGGCTTAGGCGTCAGCCAAGGCGATTTAACGCTTTCGGCTAAGAGAGTTCTCGACAATGCAGATAAAATTCTTGTTCGCACGAGCGAATGTTTAGAGTTTGAAAAATTACGTGGCGATGAAACAGGTTTTGCCAATTTGAACGGCTACGAGGTTCAGACGCTTGACGGCGTATTTGAAAGTTCAAGCAACTTTGACGAGCTGAATGAAAATCTTGCAAACGCAGTTTTAGAAGAGGGTAAAGGACAGAACGTCTGTTACTGTGTGGACGGTGCCGTCAGTGAAGATGCCGTCTGCAAAATTATTCGTTCCAAGTTAATCGGGGCAACGATCTGTGAGGGGGTGTCCCGCATTTCGCATATAAAAAATCTGGCACAATTAAAGTGTGACCAGGTCGCCTCTCTTTCGGCTTACGAGATAAAGGCGTTAAAGAGTTGCCGTGCGGCAATCGTCTACGGTATCGACGATTTCTATGCAGCAACCGAGGTTAAAATAGTTTTATCCGACCTCTTCGGCGAGGAGAGGGAGTGCGTATTTATCAGAGGCAACTCGTCAAAGAAAATTCCCGTCTATGAAATCGACAGACAGAAGGAATACGACTTAACGTGCGCCGTCGCCATAGAAGAGGACGAGTTTTTGAAAAAGGAGCGCTACGACTATGCCGACCTCGTTCACTTAGTCGAGCTACTCCGCACTCCTGGCGGCTGCCCTTGGGACAGGGTGCAGACTTCAGAGAGCATTAAGTCCAACGTGGTAGAAGAGGCGTACGAGTTAGAGGACGCCATAGAGCGCAAGGACGACGACGGCATTTTGGAGGAGACGGGCGACATTCTGCTCCAGGCTGCGTTCCACTCCGTATTAAAGCAGGAGGAGGGCGTATTCAACGCAAGCGACGCAATAACTGCAAACGTCAAAAAACTGATCTTCAGACATTCTCACATATTCGGTGCCGACAAGGCGTCATCCGAGAGCGAGGCGCTCGGCGTATGGGATAAAAACAAGCTCAAGGAAAAGCATATGACTACCTTTGGGGAGAGTGTTTTAGCAGTGCCTAAAAACTTCCCCGCATGTATGAGGGCGCAAAAGGTAGGCAAACGTGCAGGCAAGAGCGGCATGGATTTCTTATCCCCCGTATCGGCTTCGGAGAAGATCTGGGAAGAGGTCAAAGAGCTTGTTGAGGCAATGCAGGCAGACGACAAGGAGGCGGTGTTCGACGAGGCGGGCGACGTGCTGTTAGCAGCAGTAAATACCTGCCGTCTTGCAGGGGTGGATTGTGAGGAAGCTCTCCGCCATGCAACCGACAAATTTGTAAAACGCTTTGTCGCATGTGAACAGCTCGTCATTGCAGACGGCAAGACAATGACCGATTTAGACGGTTTAACCCTCGATTACTATTGGTTAAAGGCTAAAGATGCAGTTAAAAAAGATTAATATAGGCAGCCTGTCAACGCCCAACAACGTATTTGTAGCTCCCCTTGCAGGTTACACCAATTCACCGTTCAGGGTGCTGTGTCAATCGCTTGGCGCAGGACTCACCTATACGGAGATGGTAAGCGCAAAAGGGCTGTGTTACGGCAGTGAAAACACCTCGGAACTACTTAAAATTACAGACGGTTACAGCGGAATAAAAGCCGTTCAGCTCTTTGGCAGCGAGCCCGACTTTATGCAAAGGGCGGCAACCCACGGGGAGATTGAACCCTTTGATATCATAGATTTAAACATGGGCTGCCCCGTACCCAAGATATTTAAAAACGGAGAGGGCAGCGCCCTGCTTGCAGATATTAAAAAGGCGCAAAGCCTTGTCAAGGCGGCAAAGCAGAGCGGTAAGGCGGTTACGGTTAAATTCCGCATAGGCATCACCGAGGGCAATCTCGTCACCCGTGATTTTGCGGTTGCAATGGAGGATGCGGGTGCAGATTTAATCACCGTACACGGCAGAACGAGGGATAAAATCTACGCAGGCGAAGTTAACTTTGAAGAGATTGCAAAGGCAAAGCAAGCGGTAAAAATTCCCGTGATAGCAAACGGCGGCGTTTTCAGTAGGGAAGATGCCGACACGCTTCTCAACCGAACGGGCGCAGACGGCGTAATGCTTGCTCGGGGAGCATTATATAATCCTTTCCTCGTTGCAGAATTAACCAACACTACGGTCTACGATAAGAAGCAATTAATCTTAAAACAGATTAACGACTGTTACGATAATTACGATTACCGTTTCAGTACGGTAACGCTCAGAAAAATGCTGGCAATGTATGCAAAGGGAGCAAAACACGCTACTAAGCTTCGAAGCGCGCTAATCGCCTGCACTACTAAGGAACAGATAATCGACATACTCTTTTCAGATGAATATACGTTATAAAAAAATCCCCCGTGCATATAAAAATGCACGGGGGTATTGTTTATGAAGATTAAACGGTTTCAACGTTGAGCAGGTTGGAGTTACCGCTCTTGCCGTTAGGGGTACCGCCTGTTAAGACGATCTTGTCACCCTTTTGAACCAGGCCTGAATCAATAGCGGCACGTTTAGCATAGTGGAAGAGGACGTCTACCGAGTAGAACTCTTCGCTCATTACGGGTAAAACACCCCAGTTTAATGCAAGCTTTCTGTATGCCTTTTCATTAGTCGTCATGCCGATAATGTCAATCATAGGTCTGAAGCGGGAAACCGTCCTTGCAGTACCGCCCGTCCTGGTGCAGACGACTATAACCTTAGCGCCAATATACTGCGCAAGTGTACAAGCCGAGTGTGAAAGGGCGGAAGCGGTGGAGTTAATATGGAACTTGCTGTCCTCGATATACGCAATGTATTCGGTGTTCTTTTCAGCCTCCATGGCGATTTTAGACATTGCCTTAACCGCCTCAACGGGGTAGGCAC
>JBJFAG010000155.1:0-12359 GCA_051887795.1 Candidatus Coproplasma sp.
CAATATCCCCTTTTTAGGGGTGTATTCGGCCTGTTCTACCATGAGCGAGAGTATATTTCTCGCCTCGGCAATGGTCAACGCGGGGTACTGCAAGAGGACGGTGGCCGCAACGGGCAGCCATTTTGCAAGTGCCGAAAGGCAGTACCGCTATCCCTTGGAGCAGGGTACGACCAGACCGCCGCAGTCGCAATGGACGGTGACGGGGGCGGGTGCGTGCCTTATTGCAGACGAGGGTAAGGGCGTTAAGGTTGTAAACGGCACGATGGGCAAGGTGGTGGACTTCGGCGTAACCGACGTCAACAACATGGGCGCCGCAATGGCGCCTGCGTGTGCTGATACGCTTATAACCCATTTCAGGGATACGGGTACGGAGCCGGACGACTACGATTTGATTTTATCGGGGGATTTGGGCGCGTTGGGTTCAAGACTGCTTAAGGACCTGTGTTGGGAGAAGGGGTTTGATATCTCCGATAAGCACGTCGACTGCGGGGAGATTATCTATAAGGTTATAGAGGACGAGTTCCAGGGCGGAAGCGGAGCGGGCTGCAGCGCGGTGGTGCTTAACTCCTACGTGCTGGAGCGGATGAGGCAGTTTAAATTCCGCAGGGTATTATTTGCCGCAACGGGTGCATTGCTGTCGACCGTTTCATCGGGGCAGGGCGAATCCATTCCCTGCATATCCCACGCCGTGCAGTTGGAGATTTAGCGGAGTTGGTTAAGCCATACTATGGGGTGTAAATGTTGGAAAGACAGGTTTTAGAGATTGTATTGATGTTCGTTAAGGCCTTTGTGGTGGGCGGTTCTATATGCACGCTTGCGCAAATAATCATAAACTTTACGGACCTTACGGCGGGTAAAATCCTCGTGTACTTTATGCTTGCAGGGGTAGTGTTGACTGCAATTGGCGTCTATCAGCCGCTTGTCGATTTTGCAGGCGCGGGGGCAACCGTACCCATATCGGGGTTCGGTTATCTCATCGCCAACGGCGCCATAAAAGGTGCGGAAAAGGGTTTTTTCTATGCGGTTACGGGCAGCCTTGCGGCGGCGAGTGCGGGCATCACTGCGGCGGTGACGTTCTCCTTTATAATGGCGTTAATCTTCAACGCTCACACCAAAAAGAATTAAATGATGTAAAAACGCCCTTCAGACCGAAACGGCCTGAAGGGCGCTGTAATAATTAAACTGTATCAGAGCATCAAGCTTTCAACGTACTCAATCTGCTCCTTAGTGGCAATGCTCTCGGTAAACGCGCAAGCGCTCCCGCTGGCAGTTGCAAAGTTGAGGGCCTTAAAGTAATTACCCGTCCTTATATACTCATGCAAAAAGCCTGCAATCATGCAGTCGCCCGCCCCGACGGAATTAATCAGCTGCCCCCTTGCGGCTCTCACGTAGCACGCCTGTTTGGTCTCGGTAACCATCACCGCCCCGTCCGAACCTAACGAAACGATTACGTTCCTCGCTCCCTTTTTCTGCAGGCGCCTTGCATAGTCGGCAATGACCTTGGTATCGTTTAAGGAAGCGGGTATTCCGAATATTTCACACAATTCGAACAGGTTGGGTTTGATTAAGAACGGCTTATATCTCAGCGTTTCGGTTAAAAGCTCCCCACAGGCGTCGACCACAAAGTTAACGCCTTCAATCCCGCTGAGCGCATGAATTACTTCGGCGTAGATCTCGTCGCCGAGGTAGGCGGGGGCGTTGCCTGAAATTACGACAAAGTCACCCCGTTCCAGTTCGCCCTTAAGCGTATTAATCATTCTTTCAACGTCTTTTGCGGTTATCTCAACGCCGATTGCGTTTATGTCGGTTTCGGTATTCGACTTGATTTTAACGTTAATCCTGCTTCTGCCGGCAACTTCGAACAGCTGGTGTTTAAGCCCCAACGCCTCAATCTCTCTGCGAATCTCCTCACCGGTAAACCCCGCAACAAAACCCAGTGCGGTAGTCTCAACGCCCAGCTCCTTTAATTGGAGGGAGACGTTAATGCCCTTTCCGCCAACCGTCAACCGTTCGGCGGTAGTGCGGTTGACTGCCCCGGCTTTGTAGTTATTAACTTTTACGTAATAATCCAGCGAGGGATTAAACGTCAGTGTGTAGATCATTGCCCTTTTCCGTGAAAGAATTATCTTTTAAAGTACTTATACTTTAAAACATTTATAAGTATTTGTCAATACAAAACGGGAAAACAAGGTTAATTTAATAATTGTAAACCATATTGCTAAAAACGGTTGACAATTGAGTTTTTAAAAGATTATAATGGAGCTATGCAAGACAGTATTGAACAAACCGTATCTGATGAGAATAACAAGAAAAATACTAAAAAGGGCATAAATATTAGGGATATATGCTACATATCGCTGTTTGCGGCGGTAATAGTCGTATGCTCCTGGATAGCGATACCCATTTCGGAAATATCCATAACCTTGCAGACAATGGGCGTGTGCATGGCGGCAGGTTTCCTCGGGTGGAAGAGGGGGACTGTCTGTGTTCTCTGCTACATACTGTTGGGTATATGCTGCGTTCCCGTGTTTTCGGGGTTTAAAAACTTCTATGCCCTGATCGCCTCGGCTTCGGCAGGGTACGTCATTGGCTTTATCTTCACGGCGCTGATTGTGGGGTTTACCTCGGATAAACTGCACCTTATCGGCAAACGGGTTACGAATAATGCGGCAAAGCAGGTTGTACAGCTTATTATCCTCGCCCTCGCCATGATAGCGGGTGTAGCGGTCTGCTACGTATTCGGAACGCTGTGGTTTATGCTCATCTACAAGGGCAGCGTCACGACCTCCAACCTGCAGATTGCGCTTTCGTTTTGCGTTTACCCCTATATTATCCCCGATTTAATAAAGATTGTGCTTTCAACCTTTCTGGTTAACTACCTCAAAGGTTACGTTAAACTCAGCTCATAATCATTCATAATTTTTCCCATTTCGAAAAACACCCCTCGCTAAACTCGTTCAGCGAGGGGTGTTGATTTATTCAATTATTTGCTTTACGGCCCTGTATATGCTGCAGATAAGCTCGTTTCTCGTCTCTTCAGCGGTGATATAGCCCAGCTCTTCGCCCACGTCGGAGGTGTAAACGCCAATGCCTATAACCAGGTTATTAACAATTTTAGCAGTCAGGTTGACTTCGCCTTCAATTAGGATTCCGCACGCCTTTTTACCGCCTGTATACAGCTCGTTGTCCCCCCGTATTTCGGGCATAGTGCCGCAGCAATCGCCCAAAACCAAGGCAATGCTCTGTGCCAAATTGACTCTTAAAGCGTCAACTTCATCAAGCGGAAGGGAGCAGTTCAGCGCAATCGACATATAGATGCCCTTTTGGGAGGGGGAGGCGAACACGCCCCCGCATTTAGTCCTGCCCAGGGTCTGCCTGTCGGCAACTACTATGCACTCCCCGCCGCGGCTGAGCTGTTGCATTGCCACGGTGTTGGTGGAATCGACCTCGTCATAGCAGTACACCTTCGCCCCCGTCTTTTGGGAAATAATTGAAGAGGAGAGCAGGTCGCACTTACAATCGAGCATATACCCCTTATTGGTAACGGAGTTTATCACGTACCCCTCTGAAACAAGTTTTTTAATTGCCTTCCACACCGCCTGGCGGGTAACGCCCAGGTCGGCGGACAGATTTTCGCCCGAAAGGTACTCGCCCCGCCGCTCGTCTAAGCGCTTCAATACTTCGTTTTTAACGTCCATAGCTAAAGTTTAACACTTTTAATAAAAGTTGTAAAGCGTTAAAATAGCGTTAAAAGCATTGCAAATTTCTCTGCTTTGTGGTAAAATTAAAAAACCTATACCTTGGGTATTGTCAAACGCCGCAAAACGTGGTAGAATAATTGACAATACGCACGCCGTTAAAATTATATTTTAACAATGCATTCAGGCAGAAGCATATTATGTCGTATGCAAAAAACGTTAGCGGTCATTAATTTATCGGCAATAAGGCACAATGCACTGATTATCCGCAGTCGAATCAAAGACAAATTCTTCTTTGCGGTAGTCAAGGCGGACGCCTACGGCCACGGCGCCGAACAGGTCGCCTTGGAGACGGAGGATATAGTCGACGGCTTCTGCGTCGCTATCGCAGACGAGGGCGCCGCCCTCCGCATTGCAGGCGTGCAAAAACCGATTTTAGTCCTCGCACCGCCCCTGTCAGAAGAGGATGGAGAGGTTATGAAATTTTATAACCTTTGGGCAACGGTCGGGGATTTGGGCAGTGCAAAGCTTGCAAAGGATTTAAAATGCCACGTCGCCGTAAACACGGGCATGAACCGCTACGGCTGCCCGGTTGAAAGCTTAAAAGCTCTGCTTAAAACCCTTTCGCCTGAGAATATTTGCGGGGTATACTCCCACCTGTACGCCCCCGAAAACGAAGAGGCGAGGGAAAGTCAGCTTAAGCTGTTTAACCTGGCGGAGGGAATAGTAAAGGGTTACGCTCCCGATGTTAAAGCCCACCTTGCCGCAACTGCGGGCGTTGCGCTTGGCACAAGGTATTTAAAAGACGGAGTGCGTTGCGGCCTTGCCCTGTACGGCTATGCGCCCAAGGGGGTTAAGATAGACGGGTTAACCCCTGCCCTTAAGGTCTACGCCCGCCTTGCCCAGAGCAACGATTATATTCCGAACGGTATAGGTTATAACGTGGCTGACAGGGTTTATAATAAACTGTACACCTATCGTGCAGGTTATGCGGACGGTTTTTTCAGGGGAGTACCATTAGGCGAAAAAACGCTGTGTATGGACGCCTTTATTTCACAGCAAAGGGCTGAATATATGCCCGTATTAACCGATGCAGACGCCTATGCCGAAAGGTGTAATACCATAACCTATGAGGTACTATGCTCGGTGACGAGAAGAAGTGAGAGAGTTTATGAAAGACGGATTGAGATATAAATACAAGATTAAACGCAAATACTTCCAGAACGCAATAAGGGAGGTTGCAGACGGTGCCATCAAGGACATAGTCGAGCTGGCATTTGCCGACAGGGAACACTTTTTTATCTACTACAGCTACGGCACGGAGGCGGATACACACGCAATTATCGAAGGGCTGCTCGCTGAAGGTAAAAAGGTCTATCTTCCCAGGGTAGAGGGGGATATGATAGTCCCCGTACCCTACACCTTAAAGACGGAGCTTGTCAAAAATTCCTTTGGCATTTGCGAGCCTGTGGGACAAGCCTACGAGGGAGATATAGACGTATGTATATCCCCCCTTCTGGCAGTCAATTCAAACGGTTACAGATTGGGCTACGGCGGCGGTTTTTACGACAGATATTTCGCCACTCACCCCGACGTGTTAAAGGCAGGGTTAGGCTACAGTCTGCAGCAATGTGAGGATAGCTTTCAAGAGGAACGCGACGTTCCTTTGGATATATTTATTTGTGAAAGGGGGATAATTACCTTTGGAAAATAATCTGTTTGACGATAATGCGCAATTCCAATACTCTACAAAGAGGAAGCTCTGGCTTGAGTTCAAAGATTTAATGGCGGGTTGCGCCTTCCCGTTCATAATTATGGTCATCTTCTCCAGTACGTTGATAACCTTTTCCGTCAGCAGGGAGATAGATCTGTATATCAGGCTTATCTCGCTGATAGGAGGCGAGCTTATGTTTGGCGGTGCGCTCTTCATCTTTGGCAGGGCAAACGGCTCCGAGGCGTACAGAAAGACGGTGGAGAACGGGAGGAAGAGGGAGCTTAACTCCTCCGACGAAAGCGTTTTATACCACACG
This sequence comes from Candidatus Coproplasma sp., assembly GCA_051887795.1. Classification (GTDB taxonomy): domain Bacteria; phylum Bacillota; class Clostridia; order Christensenellales; family Borkfalkiaceae; genus Coproplasma. The sequence goes on from JBJFAG010000155.1 coordinate 5,729, forward strand.
GGCGAATACGCGCTGTGGAAGGGTGCATTGATAGGCTTTATTATCAGTATTCCTGCAATAATAATTCTCATTGTGCAGGTTTGCGTCAGGAACAATTTCTGCACGTTTATGCTGCAATACGTATTCTCCTGGATATACTCGCCCTTCTCCTTCTTAGACGAATCTTATGAGGCGTTGAGCTTTATTATGGTCCTTTTCCCCGTTGCCATTATGACGATAGGTTATTACTTCGGCAAACTCCGCCAGATTAAAATTCAGGAGGAGCTGGCAAAGACCAACCCGGACGATAAGCGCAGCCGTGTAGTAGATATCCCCGGTGAAAAGAAGCGCAAGAACGGCAAGGGGCGCAGAAAGTGAGGATAATCTCGGGTAAACACAGGGGCAGAAAGCTTGCGGAATTTACGGCAGAGGGAATACGCCCCACGTCCGACAGGGCAAAGGAGAGCCTGTTCAACATACTCTCAACCAAAATTGCTGGCGCAACCGTACTCGATTTATTCTGCGGAAGCGGCAGCATTGGGTTAGAGTGCGTTTCAAGGGGTGCGGACAAGGTGTACTTTGTAGACAAGTCTGCCTCCTCAATTGCAGTGTTAAAGAAGAATATTTCACTTTTAAAGGAAGAGGGCAGCTGCGTTGTTACGGTTTCGGATTTTAAGGTGTATTTAACCAACTGCACTCAAAAATTCGACGTCATCTTTTTAGACCCGCCGTATGCAGAGGAATTTGGTACCCCTGCCCTGACGGCGATAGCCAAGAGGGGACTTCTCAAGGAGGGCGGCGTTGCAATCTATGAGAGGGACAGGGCCTTTCAAGGGGATATACCCGGGCTTGAAAAGGTTGACGAGCGGAAGTACGGCAAGGCATTTTTAACCTTCTTCAAAGCGGAGAGCTGAAAAAATGGATAAAAAAATCTGTGTATTTGCGGGGTCGTTCGACCCGCCCACCGTCGGGCATCTGGCCGTGGTGGAAAAGAGTTTACAAATCTTCGACGGCGTAACCGTAGCGTTAATGATTAACCCCGCCAAAAACTACCTCTTTTCGGAGGAGGAGCGGCTGCAGCTTTTATGCGAACTCTTCGAGGACAATCCGAACGTTAAAGTCGTAAAATACGAAGGGTGCGCGGTGGATTTGCTTGAAAGGGAGAACACCCCCTTTTACGTCAGGGGCGTTAGGGATTCTATCGACTTCGAATACGAAAACAGAGATAACTTTGCAAGTAAGAAACTGAAGGGGGATCTGGTAACGATTTACCTCCCCGCCGAGCAGGAAAATCTGCATATAAGCTCCTCGCTGGTGAGAAATTCTATCAAGTTTAAAAAGGATTACGAAAGTTATATACCACAGAAAATACTCAAAACGTTAAAAAATATTTTGGAGAATAAAGATGTTTGAAAAGCAAGTAAAAATTCCCGAACCTGCGGAAATTAAGGATAGATTGCCCCTTCCCGACGAGCTGAAAGCCATCAAGGAGTCGAGGGATAAAGCCATATCGGACGTACTCACGGGGGATAGCGATAAGCTTATAATTATCGTCGGCCCCTGCTCTGCCCATGCGGAAAAGCCCGTGTTGGACTACGTTGAACGCCTTGGCAGACTCAATGAGAAGGTTAAAGATAAGCTCGTTATAGTTCCCAGAATTTACACCAATAAACCCAGGACCAAGGGCGTGGGCTATAAGGGTATGTTCTCCCAGCCCGACCCCTCCAAGTCGGAGGATATCTTAAAGGGTATTTTAACCATAAGGGATTTAAACGTAAAGGCAATAGGCGTCAGCGGTTTGGCCGCAGCGGACGAGATGTTATACCCCGCAAACTATGCGTACGTTGACGATTTGTTATCCTACGTTGCAGTCGGCGCCAGGAGTTCGGAAAACCAGCTCCACCGTTTGACGGCGAGCGGTATGGACGTACCCGTAGGTATCAAAAACCCCATGAGCGGTTCGATTCTGGTACTTTTAAATTCCATCTACGCCGCACAATCCGCCCAGACGTTCATGCTCAACGGCTGGCAGATGAAGACGCCGGGCAACCCGTTAAGCCATGCAATCTTAAGGGGTGCGGTGGACTGCTACGGCAACGATATCCCCAACTTCCACTACGAGACGGTTATGCAGGTAATCGAAGGCTATGCAAAGTCCGATTTAAAGAACCCTGCAATCATAATAGACGCCAACCACTCCAACAGCGGTAAGAAGTTCAAGCAGCAGATAAGGATCTGTGAAGAGGCAATGAATAACCGCATATACGACAGTGATTTCAAACGTGTAGTCAAGGGCTTTATGATTGAAAGCTTCATTGAAGAGGGCAATCAGGCAGAGGATAAAATCTACGGTAAGTCCATAACCGACCCCTGCCTCGGCTGGTGCGATACCGAAAGGCTGTTGTTGGATTTAGCGGACAAGGTTTAATCTGATTTTAAAAGGACAAAATTAACGGGGGGTAGGGTTATGCAAAGTATCGGGTATTTAGGTCCGAAAGGCACGTACAGCCATCTGGCGGCAATAAGCTTCGGGGCAGGTTGTACCCTTACGGCATACCCCTCGTTCCCCTCGCTTATGGCGGCGTTAAAGCAGGGCGAGGTCGATAAAATCGTACTGCCCGTGGAGAACACGCTCAACGGAGCGGTTGTGCAGAATCTGGATTTATTGCAGGCAACCGATAATATCTGGGCTTGCGACTTCAAAAAGATTAAGGTCGACCACCGTTTAATAACCTTAAAGGGTGCCGCCCTTAGCGGTATTACGACTATATATTCCCACGAACAGGCATTGGCGCAGTGTGCAAATTATCTGTATAATCACTTCCCCAAGGCCAGGCTGGTTGCAACGGCTTCCACTGCGGAGAGTATAACCCACCTCAACAGTTCAAACGTCGCCGCAATTGCCGGCAGCCAGTGCGCAGACGAGCGGTTTGACCTCTCTGCGGACACAATCTCCGACGAGCCAAACAACTACACAAGCTTTTTGCTGGTTGTATGCGGCACCCCCGCAAAGACGCAGAAGTCGAAAAAGATTTTCTGTTCCGCCACCTGCCTGCATGAGTCGGGCGCGCTCATCTCGCTGCTCTCCGTGCTGGCGGATGCGGGCATAAACTTAACCAAAATCGAAAGCCGCCCCATCAAGGACAAGGACGGGGAGTTCAGGTTCTTCATCGAATTTGACGGGGATTATTCGGACGCCGATTTGCAAAAGACGCTTGAGTCGTTAAGGCAGAAGTCCACCTCGCTCAAAATATTAGGCTGCTATTGAGCTACGTGATAAGCTGTATAATACATAAAATGATAAAGGCGGTTAAGCCCTGAATAAGCTTTAAAAATACAAAGCTTTTGGGGTTGACGTTGCATTTGGTTAAATAGCACAGCTGTTGCCCTATAATGGAGGCACCGCCGAAAATAAGCAAAAAGCCAGCAACGGGCAGGGCGAAAAAGCCACCCGCCTTTGCGGCTGAAAAGATACCGCCCGTCGCTTCGATAAGCCCTGAGGCAAACCCGTCGCATGCGTCGCCTATGACAGGGCGCAGCCAGATTGTCAAAGGTAAAAACAGGTTGTAATCGCTTACCGCACGTGACAGGGTGTAGAAAAAGCAGATAAACCCACCCGCAGTCAGCACTGCGCAGACCGCACTGTAAAAGCTGCCCTCAAGCAGCTCCCCGCTCTTTATCGTCGGGGCAAGCGGGCGTTTAATATCGCTTTTATCTTTACTCAGCAGGGCGTAGACCGCACTGCATAGAATAACGGACGCGTATGCGGCAAATAGCAGTTTAACCCCGTAATATCCCCCGCCGAACGCCTTAAAACCCACCGTTCCCAGGACAAACGCAGGGGAGGGAATACTGCACAGCGGGGCAAGCGTTTTCACTTCGCTTTCGCTTATTTTACCGCTTGAATAATATTCACACAAAAGCCTGCTACCTGCGGGATAACCGCTCACGGCCGAAAGCAAGAAAAGCGGCAGGGTGGCAGGGTTAATTTTTAGTTTTTTACATACCCTTTCAAACGGAGCGGCCAGGGCGTTTACGGCTCCCAGCCCGCATAAAAGGGAACAGACCACCATGAAGGGGAACAGCGAGGGCAGGACGCATTCAGCCCAAAGGCATAGCCCTTCAAAGCAGACGGCGGTGTATCTTTGAGGGTTCAGCGCAAGTACCCCGCCGAAGAGTACGAGTGCAAAGCAGATTAAAGCTTTATTGAATTTTTTACGGAAATTATCAGACCTTTTCACCATATATAAAACTATTAATCGGAAGTGTAAATTATGAAGAAAAAGAAAATTGGACTTGCATTAGGCAGCGGTGGCGCAAGGGGCGTTGCCCATATAGGCGTTATCAAGGCATTGGAAGAAGAGGGCATTAAACCCGACTATATAACGGGCTGTTCGATGGGTTCGGTCGTTGGCGGCTGTTATGCCTCGGGCATGACCGCAGATGAGATGAAGGACGCGGTTATGCAGATTAAACCCATGGATTTAATCGACGTCAACTTAAATTTAAGGCAGTCGGTATTAAAGGGCAATAAGGTTTATGATATGCTCATTCACAAGATAGGCGGCATACGCTTTGAGGAGCTTAAAATTCCCTTCCAATGCGTTGCAAGCGATATGCTCTCCAACAAACTGATCGTCATGAAGGAGGGAGAGGTAGCAACTGCAGTCAGGGCGTCGAGTGCAATCCCCCTGGTTTTCTCCCCCGTAAAATATGAGGATAAACTGTTGGTAGACGGCGGTGTTCTATGCCGAATACCCGTCGAGCAGGTAAGGGACATGGGCGCCGACGTGGTTATTGCAGTCGACGTCTTAGACAACACCCGCGCTCCTGCCGATAAGGTATCGGGCTTTGTGGCGACCATGATGAGGGTGTACGATATGATTGACAACTGCCGTACCGACTACTTCAAGCAGATAATTACAGACGATAAAACGCTTTGGATAGTACCCGAAATGCAGGGGTTAAGCCAGTATAAGATTAAGGGTCTGGATACGGCATATGCCGAGGGGTATGAGCTGACTAAACAGCTTATGCCCCAGATAAAGCAACTTATAAATTAATAACTCTCTGCAAATATACTTCGCAATAGTTCGTCGAGCTGTGGCAACCATCAGTCATTTACGTTTTAGTAAACTTCTTCAGGTTTTCCTCGCTCTCCTGCTCTTGCTCGTATCTATGAAGAGGAACAAACCCGTAAAAGAGATAACTATGGACTTATTCGATTTAAACGGCAACGAGGAAAGGGCAAAGCCCCTGGCCGAGCGTATGCGCGCAAACAATTTAAACGACTTTATCGGCCAGAAGCACATTGTTGCGGAGGGGTCGCTCCTTCGCCGTGCAATTGCGCTTGACCGCCTTGGCAGCTGTATCTTTTACGGCCCTCCGGGAACGGGCAAGACTACGCTTGCTAACATAGTCGCCTCCACCACGCACGGTGAGTTTATAAAGTTAAACGCCGTGCAGGCGGGCGTTGCGGACGTAAAGGCGGCGGTAAAGCAGGCGGAGGACAATTTAAAGCTATACGGCAAGCGCACCTACTTAATGCTTGACGAGTGCCACCGCTTCAACAAGACCCAGTCGGACTCGCTCCTGCCTGCAATCGAAAAGGGCACGATAATTTTCATCGGTTCGACAACCGAAAATCCGTATGCCTCAATGACGCCTGCAATCGTCTCCAGGTGCCGTGTATTTGAGTTTAAACGCCTTTCGGACGAGGAGATTTTACAGGCGTTGAAAAAGGCGCTTAAGGATAAGCATAAGGGCCTGGGCGAATACAAGGCGGAGGTTGAAGAGGAGGCGTTAACCCACATTGCCGCAATGGCGGGCGGGGATCTGAGGGCGGCGTATAACGCCCTGGAACTTGCAGTTTTAACCACCCCCGTAGGCGGTGACGGCACGGTTAAAGTAACCTTATCCGATGCAGAGCAGTCCATTCAGCGCAAGTCGCTTGCCTACAATACCGACGATTATTACGACTATCTCTCGGCGTTCTGTAAATCGCTCAGGGGCAGCGACGCCAATGCCGCGCTCTACTATGCAATGAGGCTTGCCGAGGGCGGTTGCGACCCTATGATGATTGCCCGTCGCTTAGTCGTCCACTCTGCCGAGGACGTGGGCCTGGCCGACCCCAGGGCATTGCAGATTGCAACCTCGGCTATGTACGCCCTGGAAAAGATAGGCTACCCCGAAGGGTTGGAGCCGCTGTGCGAAGCCATAATCTACGTCTGCGAAGCGCCCAAGTCAAACACGGTAGAGGTGGCTATGGTGGCAGCCAAGGAGGATGCAAGGAACGTCCGTGACGACGACGGCGTACCCGCTTACTTAAAGGACAATTCCTATGCAAGCAAGGAGGGTAAGGCGCAGTCTGCAAAATATAAATACCCCCACAACTACCCCAACGGTTACGTGGAGCAGCAGTACCTACCCGACAGGCTGAAGGGCAGAATTTATTACACCCCCTCCGACCACGGGTATGAAAGGACCATTCAGGAAATACGCAAAACAAAGGGTAAACGCAATTAAGACTATGGGTTAATATGCGTATAAACACCCCTGTTTACTGCATAAAAATTGAATAATACCTCAATTAATCAGCGATATTCGTTGACACTTGCCTTAATAAATAGTATAATTACGAATAATTATACAT
>JBJFAG010000156.1:0-12236 GCA_051887795.1 Candidatus Coproplasma sp.
AAGTTACAGAAGAGACGGCGGTTATGCAATGGCTCGTTTATTGTACGAGTGCTTTAATAATGCAGGGCTTTCCGCATTTTTAGACCTGGAGGAATTGCGTTCGGGGCCCTTTAACACAAAGCTGTATGAAGCCATTGACAGCAGTGAAAATTTCGTATTGGTGCTGCCCCCTAATTCGTTGGACCGCTGCGTGGATGCAAGCGATTGGCTAAGGCTGGAGATAGAGTACGCCATTAAGCAGAAAAAGAATATCATACCCGTTATGATGGTGGGCTTCAGCTTTCCTGAGGAGCTGCCCCCGTCGTTGCAGGTACTTCCCTTTTTCAACGGTGTACAGTCGAGCAGGGAGTACTTCGATGCAGCAGTAAAAAAGATAATCTCCATGCTTAAAAACGTCGACATCGGTGAAAGCAAGATTAACTTAAACGAAAGGCATGACGACGTTCGTTATTACTACGACGAGGACGAGCAGGAAAAAAACAGGTTGAGGACAGAGGACGTATTACTTGCCAAGTATGAAAAACCCATAGTCGAAAGGCTGTTGGAGGGCAGGGAAAACGTAGTCTGTCTGGACGTCAACGTATTGAGTACGAGGGGGTCTTTCGCACGGTTGGACTATCCCCAGATATCCAACGTAGTGGCGCTTACATATAACGAGGACGTGGCAAACCGAGGCAATGCGAGAAAACTTGAAAGCGAGAAGGGGAAAATAGATTTCTTTCAGGTTCAGTTTGAAGCAGACGATTTTGACCAGCAGCTTGAAAAATGCTTGGAAGAGGCAGGTGTAGACGGCATTGATTTCGTCTATTTATCCATGGCGATTATGGACATGAAAAAGCCCTTCAAGGTATTGCAGGCAATCCAGAATTATCTCAATGACGATGCGGTTATGATGGTCAGGGACGTGGACGACGGTGCGGTCTTTGCCTATCCCGACAAGGACGGGCTGTTTGCCAAATTCCAATCCTTCTATATACATAATATATACAGCGGTTACAGGTATACGGGCAGGCAGGTTTACTCCTACGTAAAGAAAATGGAGCCCAAAGAAATTGTGTTGGAGAGGTACGGCATCAATACCGCCAATATGAAGAGGAACGATAAAAAGGCTCTGTTTGAATGTTGGTTCAGCTTTATTCCCAACGACTTCTCCCGTATGCTTCGCGAAAACCCCAATTCCAAAATCGCCAAGGAGGTCGTCGATTTCTGTAAAGAACACTACGACGAGTTGAACGAACAGTTCTTCTCCAGGGACGTGCTGTTTTCGGCAGGGTACGTCATTTATTCGGTCAAGTTTTAACTGAAAACAATTTTAAAATAAGGGCGCCTGCGGCATTTTGCCGCAGGCGCCCTGCCCATTAATCGCAATGCCGCTTGATTAATCCGAATAAAATTAAAAAAATTTTTATGTGTTACTATTGACATTTAATTATTTATCTGTTATAATACAAATCAGTTCGCAGCCTGATAAAGGTTAGGCGATAGAGACAGGTGTTTTTTATAAAGACGCATACAGCAACTTTTAGCAGATGAATGGTAATCATTGTAGCTATACGGGCAACCGTATACATAGCGTCTTGTACAAATTTTTTTTAAAGGTACTCACAGCAATTAAACAGACAAATAGTGGAAAAAAGCAAACTAAAATTTGTAATAGTGAGTTCAAATCTCACAAAGAGTAAGTACCTTGTTTATTTTAAAAATACGAAAAGGAGGGCAAGGTCATGTTGGAAGAACTTAAAAATCAAGCAAACGTAACGTATACTGAAAACGGTGCGGTAACCAATGCGAGCAGCGGGTCGGAATGTCTTGATCTGTTTGCGACTATCGGTGCGCTTCGCGGTGCAGACAGCGTCGATATAATAAGGCGTTTCATCAGGGCATATACCGAGGATAAGGATATTGCAACAAAGATCTTGTTCTTCGCCCGTGACGTAAGGGGCGGACTTGGCGAACGCAGAGTTTTCCGCATTATCTTAAAATGGCTTGCATGTAACAAAAGCGAGACGGTTAAGAAAAACCTCCCTTACATAGCCGAATACGGCAGGTACGACGACTTATTGGTACTCTTAGGCACCCCCTGCGAAAAGGATGCGTTGGCGTTAATTAAAGCTCAGTTCGACCTTGACATGAAGGCGGTGGAAGAAAAGGGTGCGGTATCGCTTCTCGGTAAATGGCTGCCCTCCGTAAACACTTCCAATAGAGCAGCGGTCAGAAACGCGAATATAATCGCCAAGTATTTGGGCATGAACAGTGCCCAGTACAGAAAGTCGCTGTCAAAGCTGCGTGCCTATATTAAGATTATCGAGAATAATCTGCGTGAAAGGGATTACACCTTCGACTACGAAAAACAGCCTTCTAAGGCGCTGCTCAAATACAGAGGTGCGTTTTTACGTAACGACGGGGAGAGGTATGGCGAGTTCTTGAACAGGGTTAAAAAGGGGGAGGCAAAGCTGAACGCTTCCACCGTTGCACCCTACGAGCTGGTTGCACCCTTCTTCAACGGGTATCAGTATTGCGAGTTAAGCGAAGAGGAGCAGGCTTCAATAAATGCTACCTGGGCTTCCCTGCCCGACTACGGCTCTACTGAAAACGCCATTGCGGTAATAGACGTATCGGGCTCCATGTATTGCCCGTGCTACAAGCCCTTTCCCGCAACGGTTGCGCTGTCTCTTGGCATTTACTTTGCCGAACACAACAAGGGGCCTTTTAAAAATCACTTCATTGCATTTTCGGAAAGGCCTGAACTCATCGAAATAAAGGGTGAAACTTTTGCCGACAAGGTACGCTATATTTCAACCTTTGACGATATAGCAAGCACCAATCTGGAGGCGGTTTTTGATTTGATTTTGCAGGCGGCGGTTAAAAACAATCTGCCCCAGAGCGATATGCCCCAAAGGTTATACATCGTCTCGGATATGGAGTTTAATATGGCGGTGGAAAACGCAGACTTATCCAACTTTGACAATGCAAAAAAGAAGTATAAATTAAAGGGCTATAATCTGCCCGAAATCGTATTCTGGAACGTGGCGAGCAGAAAAATGCAACAGCCCGTAACAAAGGATGAAAACGGCGTTATCTTAGTCTCCGGCTGTACCCCTAAGCTCTTTGATATGGTGGTAGGCGGTCAGACCAACCCCTATGCTTTTATGATGGAAGTTTTAGGCGGCGAACGCTATGCGAAAATCGTGGCGTAAGTTTATAACAAATTAATAATTATTTTCTGCGGCGGGAGTTTATTAAAACTCCCGCCTGTTTTTTGTCTTTAAGTCAACCGATTTTTCGTGGCGGTATTGACCTTCTTTTTGGAATGGACTATAATATAAAAAGAACTTTTAAAGGAGAAAGTTAATGGTATTGAAAAAGATTAACGCAGTCTGCGCCCTTCTGGCAATGCTTGCTGCGCTCTGCCATATCGGGATAATGAGCTATTCGCTCTGGACGGGGTGGTATAACCTTAACGTCTGCAAGGGCTTTGCACGGGCGACGGCCTCCTTATTTATACTGCACGCACTGCTTTCGATAATCATATTTTTCTTTAAACACGACAATGCCGGCGTCAGGTACAAAAAGTGCAATGCGGGCGTGATTATTCAGCGCGTAACGGCAATATCTATGCTCGTGCTTATCCATCTGCATACAAGCGCATATGCCCACGTCGCAACGGGTACGGTCCTTTCGGTGGGTATGGCGGTGTTCAGAATAATCACCGAAATTTTATTCTTCGGTTCGGTGCTTGTACATATGGGTGATTCCTGCCCCAAAGCCTTAATTACCCTGGGTATATTGCCCGACGAACGGGCTTTCAGGATTGCGGCATATATCTCCTGCATCGTCTGCGGACTGCTGTTTTTAGCGGCGAGCGGCGGGGTAATCAGCTTTTACGTCAAGGGATTAATGTGATGAAAAGGGTACTGATTATTGGCAGCGGCATATCGGGGTTGGTATGCGCAATAAAATGTGCGGAGGCGGGGCATAAGGCAATTTTAGTCTCCCCGTTTCCGTCGGAGCGCTCCCAGTCGGTAATGGCTGCGGGCGGAATAAACGCCGCCCTTGACACCAAGGGGGAATGTGACAGCGTTGAACGTCACGCAGAGGATACCATGCACGGCGGCTGTGATATCGCTTCGAGGAGTGCGGTGGAGGGGTTATGTAAAAGCGCACCGCAGATAATTAAGTGGCTTGAAAGCATAGGCACGGTTTTTACAAGGGATAGTCGTGGGTTAATCGACCTCAGGGCGTTCGGCGGGCAGAGCCGCAGACGTACTGCATATTCGGGGGCTTCTACGGGTAAACAGATTGTCACCGCCCTTGTTCACGAGGCGAGGAAGTATGAATGTTCAGGGTTAATCGAAAGGCGGTTAAACCTCAATTTCCACTCCGCACTCATTGAGGATAACGTATGCTACGGCGCCCTGCTGTATAACTTTGTAACCCGCAGCCTTGAAAGTATTTATGCCGACGACGTGGTTATGGCGACGGGCGGGCAGAACGGGCTGTTCGGCAAGACTACAGGTTCGCTGTTATGCGACGGATACGGTGCGGGTAAGCTGTTTTTACAGGGTGCAAGGCTTAAAAATTTAGAGTTCATTCAGTACCACCCCACGACTATCGAAACGCCCGTAAAGCGCATGCTGATAACCGAGGGGGCAAGGGGCGAAGGCGGAAGACTGTACTATCTCGACGGAGACCGCCGCGTCTATTTCATGGAGGATAAATACGGCGCAAAGGGCAACCTTATGCCCAGGGATATCGTGTCCAAATGTATCTACGACGCACCGTCGCAGGTCTACCTTGACATATCCTTTCTCGGCAAAGATACGATACGGAAAAAGCTGTCTGAAGTGGCTTCGATCTGCCATACTTACGGGGGAATTGACGTTACAAGGGAGAGTATTCCCGTCTATCCTTCGGTGCATTTCTTTATGGGCGGGCTGTGGGTAGACAATAACCACCGCACCAATATCGAAAGGCTGTATGCAATAGGCGAGTGCGCCTCAATATATCACGGGGCCAACAGGATTGGCGGCAACTCCCTGCTTGCGGCCGTCTACAGCGCAATGACTGCCGTAAACAGCATATGCGGTGAAGGGCAAAATACGGCTAACCGTAGTTTTGACAGCTATATATCAGGCCAGGAAGCGTTAATCAACAAGCGTCTGCAATCGAAGAGCAGGTTTTCAGCTGTGTACGTCAAGCAGGATATTGCAAAAATAATGAACGACGACTTGGGCATAACCCGTACGGAACAAAAGCTGAAAAGCGGAATTGAAAGCATTGACTACTACGTATCGATACAGGATAAACTGATTGTCGACTGCGAGATATCCCCCTACCAAGGCTACAGCCTTGTTGGTATGCTCGCCCTTGCAAAGGCGGTGCTTTGCTGCGCTTTTGCCAGGAAGGAGACGCGCGGCGCCCATATAAGGGAGGACTACCCCGAAAGGAGCAAGGAGTACGAATGTGCTACCGTCATTGACTATGACGGCGGGAAGTTTAATACGCAATTTGTAAAGGAGGTGTAGAAATGCTGGTTAAGATTAAAAGGCGAAAAAGTGCGTTGGATAAGGCATATTGGCAGACCTTTGACTTTGAGTGCGGAAAAGATTTAACGGTTGCCGCTCTCTTAGACGAGCTTAACTACACCGACGACCTCTACGATACGGAGGGGCAGCCCGCCACCAGAATATTGTGGGAGTGCAGCTGTATGCAAAAGATCTGCGGCGCTTGCGCCATGGTAATAAACGGCGTTCCCGCCCTCGCCTGCAACACGTTCTTAAGGGATATTAAGGGGGATACGCTGGTACTTGAACCGCTTAGCAAATTCCCCGTCGTTGCAGACCTTATCGTAGACAGGAGTATTATCGAGGAAAATCTGAAAAAGTCAAGGATATATACGGGTGAATACAGCGGAATAAGTGCAAAAGAGTACGACCATTGCTATGCGGCTGCAAAGTGCATAAAATGCGGTCTATGCCTGGAAGTATGCCCCAACTATTCCAAGGGAGAGAACTTTTTCGGCGCTCTGTTTGCAAACGACGCCTTCCTTACAAAGAGCATGTCGAAGGAGAGGGCGGGGGAGATTAAAAAGCAGTATAACGCTCACTTTGCGGCGGGGTGTTCAAAATGTCTTTCATGTCAGCATATATGCCCTATGGAAATACCCACTCTGGCGTCTATGCTCAGGATGAATAAGTGAAAAAAATATCCGATTAACCATTTTAGGAAAGTTTAATTATTTACAAAGGGTTTTAATTGTGTTATAATATATAATCGTTGGCATATTTTTTTATGGCTGAACCCAAACTTGACTTGGTCGGAGATATTTATGGAGTGGTACTGGATAGCAATTATAGTTACAGGCGCAATCATTGCGTCTTATATTGTTGTCTGCGTATACGTCTTTAAAAAGGTTTTCGGCAGGGGCAGGGAGGTCTCGCTGGCTGAAATTAATCTGGTCGGCACTCCGTACGAGGGGTACGAGGACGGCATTTGTTCAGCGATCAAAGAGGCGGAGGCGTTGAGATTTCGCAGGGTTGAAATAGAGAACGGTTGCCGATTGGTGGGCTACTATTACGATTTTGGCGGCAAAAACACCGTGATAATGTTCCACGGTTACCATGCAACGCCCTTCAATAATTTTGCCGTCGCCATGAAAACTTTTAAAAAGCTGGGGTTTAACGTGCTTCTGACCGTCCAGCGCGGACACGGTGAAAGCGGCGGAAAGCTGATAACCTTCGGCGTCAAAGAGCAGGGCGATTGCCTCGCCTGGGTGGATTACGTCAACGGGCAGTTCAGGCCTGAAAATATCGTGTTGTACGGCGTATCTATGGGCAGCTTTTCGGTAATGTGCTTATCGGATAAACTGAGCGGTAAAAACGTTATGGCCAACGTCTGCGACTGCGGATATATTAACGCCTACGAAGAGATTTGTCTGGATATTAAAAAGAGGCTTGGGTTTGTTTCTAAGCTCATAATGCCGTGCGTAAGGCTGCTTGCAATAGTTTTCGGCGGGTTTGACCCGGCAAAGGATAACGCCTGCAGGCATCTTTCAAAGACGGATATCCCCACCTATTTCATTCACGGGGAAGAGGATAAAATAGTGCCTGTAGAGTGTACGAAAACCGCTTATACGGCATGCTCTTCAAAAAAGCACGCCTGCTACCTTGAAGGGTGCGGACACGCCCAGGCGTTTTTGGTTGGCGGGGAGAAGATTAATCAGACGCTGATCGATTTTTTGAACGATGCGCTTAAACAAAGCGATTAAAATACAAAGGAGTAGTCTTATGAAAAAATATATTGTTATGGCAGACGTGTGCTGCGACTTATCTGAAGAATTGAGAACCCGTTTTGATATTAAGTATATCAAGGGACATATGACCCTTCCCGACGGTTCGTCGGCCGAAACTACTTGCGACTGGAACACTATGGATTCAAAGCAGTTCTATGCTTCTTTGAAGAATAAGAAGAACGTCTATACAACTTCGCCTGCAAATATCGATGAGTTTGCAAATGCGTTTGAAGGATATATAAAAGAGGGTTACGACGTACTCTGCCTTACCATTTCCTCAGCTCTTAGCGGAACCTACAACTTCGCTTTAAAGGCAAGGGAGCAGGTGCTTACTTCCTACCCCGACGCCAAGGTATACGTCGTGGATTCAATGCGTTTTTCAAACGGTTTAGGACTTTTAACCATTCATGCAAGCATGCTCCGCGAACAGGGCAAGACCATTGAGGAGACGGTTGCATGGATAGAGGAGAATAAAAACCGTTTCCACCAGACGGGCTGGCTCGACGACTTATCCTTCGTCGCTCAGAAGGGCAGAATATCCAACAGCAAAGCCTTCTTCGGTACGCTTATCGGCATTAAACCCATAGGTGAGTTCGACTACAACGGTCTTACTACCGTATTGGGGAACGCCAAGGGTGAGAAGAATGCCTATAACGTCATTTTAAGTTACGTCGAGAATATGATTGAAAACCCCGAAGAGCAGATTATACTCATCGCTCAGACGGACAGATTAAAGCAAGCCCAGGCATATAAGGCCATGATAGAGGAGAGGTTCCACCCGAAGGAAGTCATCATAACCGACGTCTATGCCGCTGACGGAATTAACGTAGGCCCCGGCCTTATGGCGGCATATTATATCGGCAAACCCATTTCAAAAGGCCTTGTGGAAGAACGTGCTTTGATTGAAAAACTGCTTTCTAAATAAGTATGGATATAAACGAGTTAGACGGCTACGTCTTTTACGATATGGTTCGCAACGGTCTTGAAAATTTAAGACTGAGCGAAATAACCATTAACAGGCTGAACGTGTTCCCCGTTCCCGACGGCGATACCGGTACGAATATGCGCCTGACTTTAGAGGGGGGAGTGACGGCATGCAGCCAGACCTCTTCCGTCGGCGAGTGTGCAAACAAGCTTGCCAGGGGTATGCTCTTAGGGGCAAGGGGCAATTCGGGAGTAATTCTTTCCCAGATATTCAAGGGTATTGCAGTATCGCTTAACGATAGGCAGACTGCAACCGCACAGGATTTTGCTAAGGCGCTTGTAAGCGGCTATAAAATGGCGTATTCGGCAGTGGTCCACCCCACCGAGGGTACAATGCTCACCGTTGCAAGGGAGGGCATTGAAAAGATACTTGAAGGAATAAACCCGTCGACTACCATTAACGGGCTGTTCACCGCCTACCTCCACCAGATGGAGATAACCCTTTCGCACACCACGGAGATGTTGGACGTGCTGAAGGAAGCGGGCTTTGTCGATAGCGGCGGCCAGGGGCTGGTAACCATTTTCAGGGGCATGATAAAGCTGCTGGTGGGCGAGGTGTTAACCTCCGAAACGCCTGTAAAACCTGCGGAGCATGACTTCGACGGTTACTCCTTCAACGCCGACAGCGAGCTGGATTTCGGTTATTGTACGGAATTTATTTTGCAGCTGCAGAATAAGAAGTGCGATCCCTCGCTCTTCGATTTAACTTCATTCATAGCCTTCCTTGAGACGCTGGGCGATTCTATCGTAGCGTTAAAAGAGGAAACGCTGGTTAAAATTCACGTGCATACTAAAAACCCTGCGGCGGTAATCGCCAAAGCGCAGGAGTTTGGGGAGTTCGTCTCCTTTAAAATGGAGAACATGGCCTTGCAGCACAACGAAAGCTTCGGCAGGGAGCAGGGTAAAGAGGCAAAGCCCCATAAATCCATAGCGTATATATGCGTAGCCCAGGGCGACGGCATAATTTCACTGTTTAAGAGCTTTGGGTGCGATATAGTGTTAAACGGCGGGCAGACCATGAACACTTCAACCGAAGAGTTTGTCGACGCCGTCAACAGCCTTAATGCCGACTCAATCATAATAATGCCCAACAATAAAAACATTATTTCCGCAGCGCTGCAGGCAAGGGAGATGTGCGGCAGGGATAACGTTTTCGTCTTAGAGACCAAGTCGGTGGCGGAGTGTTACTTTGCCCTTTCCACCATGGTGGCGGACGGAAGCGACTGCGCCGTTCAGCTTGAAGCAATGCAAAGAGGGTGCCAGAACGTGGTAACCGTTGCGGTGGCCAGGGCTGAAAGGGACTGCACGATGGGCGGCGTGAATTGCAAGGCGGGGCAGTACTTAGCCGTGTCGAACGGTAAAATCGTAAGCGTTGACGACAACCCCGTAAACGCTCTCATAAACGGTATAAAGAGCGATAAGGCCAACCTTGAAAAGGAGATAATGCTCGTGTTCAAAGGCCAGGGATTAAGCGACGAGGCCGCAAGCGAGTTAGAGGACGCCGTCTACTCCGACTTCTCCGATATGGAAGCGGGCATTATTGACGGCGGTCAGGATGTCTACGACATTATTGTAGGATTAAGTTAACTGAATATTTGCGTAAAATTTATGCACCCCCAAAAGCCGTACCGGCTTTTGGGGGTGCTTTATTAATTATAAATTGTCTTGCTCTACGAACTCTTTAAAAGTCATAAATTCAAATCCGTCTGCAATCAGGGTTTTGATCAATTTTTCTATCCTCTCAAGGTAGTCTTGCCTCCTGCATTTTATATACAGCTTATCATAAAAAGCAAGGCTTTTGGGGTAGGGCAGTTTACCTTTGTAAATTTCAAACGGGTGAACGTAGAAGAGGTAGGCGTCGGTGTTTTTAACGTACCTGTTAAAGCTGCGGGATACGAAGGGCAACAGCCGCAGATATCCCCCGCCCGAAACGGGAATAGGCTTCCTAAAATAGGTGGAAGAGCAGGGGCTGAACTCATAAAACCCGCCCTTTTTGTAGGCAACCCCGTTTAGCTTTTTATAGTCCGATAAATCGATATTGCCCGATTTAATAGCAAGGGAAAAATCCAGGTTGCTTGAATCGTATTTAAATCCTAAGCCCTGCAGAGCGTTGACTATACTATCGTTAATGCCGAAGCAGGGGGCGCGGTAGCCTATGATTTTGGTACCCAACCTCTCCTCAACTTCCCGCTTAGCGGCTGCCGTTTCCTCAACAAACTGCCCGTATGAAAGGGTGAGGGGGGAGACGTGGCGCAGTCCGTGCAGCGCTATTTCATGCCCGTCCGCCACGGCGTTCTTCAGCCGGGCTTCGCACCTGTCCAAAAAGGAACCGACTACGAAAAAGGTACCTTTAACGGAGTATTTGTTGAGCAGCTGTGCAAAATCCTCAACCGACTGTTCGCACTGCGGACAATCGGGCGGAGCGTAGTCTGCATCTACCAGACACCTCGTGTCAAGGTAGCTTTCAACGTCGATTGACATAAAGGCTATTTTACGCATCAAACTTCTCTTGTATAAATTTCCCGATCGCCCTGTCGTAGGCCTCGGCGTTGTTTATCCTTATATGGGAGTGGGCGCCCTTTTCAAACCACACCAGCTCCTTATCCGCTTTACATTTATCGTATAACACTACCGCCTTTTCGGGCAGAGAGAATTTATCCTCTTTACTATACAGGAAGAGTATGGGGGATTTAAGCTTATCTATACACTTAATCGGTCCATATGTCATACTTGCACCCGAATACAGCTTCATTATAAACGCAATCTCCCAGATAAAGGGGTACAGGGGGCGTTTTTCCTCAATCATGTGGTTTTTAAAGGTCTCGTAAAAGGTTGTGTACATGCCGTCTGCAACAATGCCCTGCATATAATCGGGGCAGCCCTTGTCTGTCAGTGCGTACAGCGCCGTTGCGGAGCCGATGCAAATACCGTGCAACAGCACTTTTTTGTTGCCGAATTTCCCGTTCAGCAGCTTTGCCCAGGCTAAAATATCCTTATATTCATCCAGCCCGACGCAGTCGTACTTGCCCTCGCTGAGTCCGTGCGCCCTGTTGTCTATTACAAGCACGTTATAGTTAGCCTTCTTGTAGGGTTGAGCGAAGTAATAGCTGTACCACAGCGATTCCGTTCTGCCGGGAATAATTATTACGGCACGGTCGCACCCGAAGTCGAAGTATTCGCCCACCAGCCTATAGCCCTCGCTGGTGATGGATACTTCGGTTATATGCTCTTTGTTTTCTTCAGCCCACTGTTTGCCGTTTTCATACATGGCCACCTGTTCCTCGTTATCGGGTGCGGAGCATTCCCTCCCCCATTTTTCGGGGGTAGTGCGGACGAGCTGGCTTTTGTATACCTTAACGGCAATAAAGTAGGGGGGCAGAAAGATTGAAATTAAGATAAGCAGTATTCCCCCCACAACCGAAAGGCTGATGACAAGGGGGTAGTTGACAAGCAGTGAGTTAATCATATTCTCTCTTTTGTTATTTTCTCTTTTGATTTATTGTAAAGGTCTGTATTCGGAGGAAGAGTAGCCTATTATGCAGAAGAGTATCAAGGTTATGAGGTCCGTAATGACCTTTGCTCCGACGGCGTTGAGCGAGCAGGCTACGAGTGCGGTTGTTATTCCGCAATCAATAACCGCTAAAACGACTGCGGCAAGCAAAATTTTAAATACTCTTTTGGCGGTAAACCGTCTTATATCCTTTATGAATAAAGATACTGCAAGCTGTAATAACAGATAAATAACCGTTGCACCGCCAAAGCATACAGCGCATAACGCCGCAGCGTTGGAACAGGCGTTCTGCACTAAGGTTACGCCGCACGCCTGCAGGACGCAAAAAGCGACAAGGTTACAGATAAATGCAAACAGGAAGGGCAGGGTGTATTTTAAAACGACTGCGCAAATCCTGCAAAAGTCCCTAACGGGCTTAAAATGAGTGGCGCTGTTGTTGTCTATATAGAT
>JBJFAG010000157.1:0-12195 GCA_051887795.1 Candidatus Coproplasma sp.
CGAAAGACGTACGCCACGGTAAAAGAGCATTTTAAAAACGCCAAGGTGGGCGAGCTGTTATACAGCGATTCACCCGTACACTGCTGCGTGCTGCGTGATATAATGCTCACCCCCTGCGATGAGATACACGTGGGGAATAAAGAGCTGTTCGAGAGTATAAAGAGCATTATATCCCTGTACCCCGAAAGGGAAAAACCCGAACTGTTCTTCCACGATTCCCATACCGATATGCTGTATACCGAAAAGATATCCACCGAGATATTAAAGGCTATGCAGTCCAGGGCGGAACTTGCAAACGGGGCCTACATCAATATCGACAAAACCGAGGCGTTAACCGTCATCGACGTAAACACCGGCAAATATACGGGGGAGAACAGCTTAGAGGAGACGGTATTTGCCACCAACGTATTGGCAACAAGGGAGATTGCAAGACAGGTAAGGCTAAGGAATTTAGGCGGTATATTCGTCGTCGACTTCATCGATATGAAGGAAGAGAGCCATAAAAAGGCAATCGTACAGGAGCTGGAAAGGGCCCTGAAAGGAGACAAGAGCAAGTGTAAGGTACTGCCTATGTCGCAATTCGGACTGGTTGAGTTTACCCGTAAACGCTCTGGCAACGGCAAGACTTTAGGCAGTGCAATTCCCTGCACAACGTGCGGAGGTTCGGGGATTACCCGTTCGCATTTAAGCATTGCCACGGAGTTCAGGGCAAAGCTTTTAGAGGTATTGAACAGCGGTGCAGGCACTGTGTGCTGCGATCTGAATTTCGATATAGCCATGTTCGTACTCAACTTTACCGAACTGAAAAACGACGTGGCTAAATTATACCCTCAATCAAGGGTATACGTAGTTGCCCACCGCACCTACAAGGAGACGGCAATGTACTTCAGAAAGGTGGATAAACCCGGCTTTACAATGCCCGAAGGCACCATGCTGTTATATTGATTTAAAAAAATAACTAACGCCCGCAGCCTATCAACGCGATAGGCTGCGGGCGTTTTAATTATCGGTTATTATTTAGTTATCGTCGCCCTCGTCATCATCGTCGTCAAAGGCTTCTTCGTCAAAATCCCCCTCCGATTGACTTTCTTCCCAGAGCTGAATGTATTTGTCAAACACGGCCATTGCCGTCTCCTCATCCTCCTCTAAGACGAGGACGGTTTCGCCGTCGTCAGTCTCGTCCACACGGAAAACGATTGCCTCGTCGTCGTTAACCCCTTCTATATCCGATACGGGGGCTAATATGGCAAAGAGAGTCTCGTTGTAGGGAATGGCGGCAACCTGGTTAAACACCAGCTCCGTACCGTCTGCATTAGTCAGCCTTATCTGGCCGTCGCTGTCTTCATCAAGCAACTTTTCGATTAAATCCATCTCTTCCTCCTTATAAATACCGTTCGATTTTGTATTGTTCTTCAACCTTGTCGCCGAGCAGGGATATGGCCTTTTTAGGGCATCTGTTCACACAGCGGTAACAGGTCGTGCATATACCCGACGACTGCACTGTCCCCGCCTCTATGGAGAGGTTTTTTAAAGGGCATTGCTGTACACATATGCGGCAGCCGTCACACAAATTTTCGTCAATCTTAGGTCCGATATTATATCGGCGGGAACGCTTGCCGAGCCATAACCTCTGTCCCAAAAATCCCGCAAGCCTGTTAAAAGGACCAAGCCCGTCCTTGGGATATTTGCCGTTTTTTATATCGGCGACAGCCCTCTCTATCTTCTCGTCCGCCTGCTTTATGATATTTCGACGCTCTTCGTGCAGCTTTTTAATCTGCCCTTCGTGCTTCATACTCTCTAAATAGAGTTTTTCAGGGTCGACATCCTCATCCTTCTTCTGCCTGACGTCGCAGATAGAATCGGGCATAACGATATGCAGTCCGCCCAATATGGTTGCGCCATACTTTTTAAACAGCCTTGCACTGCAACCCGCGCCGTCGCCGCTGAATGCGCCCATAGTTGCCACGCAGAGTATGTTTTTACCCTTCCACAGCTCCTTGTTTTCATTGATGAATCTGCGGACGAAAAAGGGCATATCGGAGTACTGAATACCGTACCCGAACACAATGACGTTGCTCTTTGCTATTGCAGCCTTGGCGCTGTCGCCTTCCAAAGGCAAAACCACGGAGGAGCCGTCTATTAATTTTACTATTTTATCTACGCAGTGTGCGGTATTACCCGTACCGCTGAAATATATTCCAACCATAACAGCAATATATTGTACCCGTTTTTTTTACGGTTGGCAACTTGTTTTGCACATACAAATTGCACTATTATGGCGAAAATTAAAATATCTTAAACCCCATTACCCCCGACATATGCCTTAAATAACGGGAAACAGACGTATCAGATTAAGCCGAAAGCCCTTTTCATGTACTCAATTCTTTCAGATACAGTCTGCACCGTTGTGGGCGCCTTGCGCTTGATGTCAAACCCGTGCATAGTGCCTTTGGTCTGGTTTAGCTGTACGTCCACACCCGCTTTTTTGAGGGCGTCTGCATAGGCCTCCCCCTCGTCGCGCAGGCAGTCGAACTCGGCGGTCTCAACGTAGGCCTGCGGCAAATCGGCAAAGCTCTCCGCTTCCATAGGCGAGGCGTAGGCAATATTGTCCTCGTTGCCCTGAACGTACCCCTGCCACATTATTCGGGACAGCTTGCCGTTCCACATGGGCGTATCGGGATACGTCTTTTGAGAATCCGTCTCCATACGCCTGTCCGTAACGGGATATACGAGCAGTTGAAAGAGGGGTAAGGCGGTCTTTCTGTCCCTCGCCATCTGGCAGACCGCAGCCGCAAGCGCACCGCCCGCACTGTCACCGCCGACTGCGATCTTCGTGCTGTCAACGTTTAATGAGTCTGCATTGTCAAACGTCCATTTTAACGCCGCATAGCAGTCCTCGCTCGGCGTGGGATGGGGATGTTTCGGCGTCAAACGATACTGCACGAACACCGCCTTACAGGGCGTATCCAGGGCATATTGCCGCACTAATTTATAGTGGTACCACGCCGCACCGATGAAAAAACCGCCCCCGTGGAAGTAGACAAGGCATGCGCAATTATCCTTGATACCTTCAGGTTCGAATACGATTAATTCAACGTCCTGCCCGTCAAAGCTCTTTATATATTGTCTTGTAGCTTTTACCTTTTTATCATGCCATATACTGCAAGGCGGCTTCATTAACCCGCCGATACGGCCCGCAAACTTTGCACTCCTGAACGGGGGAGTGAAATGATTAAAAGGAAAAAATTCTTTGCTTATGGGATATTTCATAGTTAACCTCAGAAATATTAACCGCTATGCGTCTTTAGTTATACGGTTATTCTTGCAACCTTGCCCCAGGGCGGGGTTACCACCTCGTTATTTATCAGCCATAAAACGGGTATACCGCCCGCGCTGCTCTCCCTTGGGAAGGGAGCGTACCCGTCGGTAAGTATTATTATGCTTACAGGCGGTTTATCCTGCATAAACTTCCTGACGTATTCGAATATTATGCTAAAGCTGGTACCCCCTCCCCCGACGGGTTTTATTATGGAAAACTCCTCTTCGCCTTCAAAGGGTTGGGGTTCGATAATACCCGCGTCAAAGAAGCCCAGCCAGCCCTTAAGCTTACCGCCAAACTGGTCGATTGCCCCCTTAACCTCGGAATATGCCGCAGTTATCATCTCGTCCGACATGGAACCTGACGTGTCTATCATAAACAGGATATCCGCAACCGAATACTCCGTATCATTGAAGTCGGGTAAAAAGAAGGGGCTTTCTGAAAATCTATGGTCGGGCGGGGAGAAGGAATAATCGGTAACCTCTTCCTGCACGAACTCGTTGAGTATTGTGCGCCAATCGGTCTGCGGATTTTTCAGTTCTTTTAAAATCCTCTTTGCAAATGCGGGAAGAAGTCCCCTCTGATTGGACGGGTCGCGTATGGATATCGCCTCGGCGGCGTCAACCAGCCTCTTTACCCAGGCGTCTTTTAATACCTCTTCCTCGGGTGACGTCCCCCAGCGGGAATGGTCGTCCCACCCTTCGACGGAATTGTCGCCCTGCGTTGTACCGCCGCTCTGCTTGCCCGACTTTGAGTTGCCGCTGCCGCCCGATTTTAAATTGCCCTTGTCACCCGATTTTGAACCGCCTCCTTTCATAGAAAAACCCTTTTTTCTTAAGAGCATTTCATAGACCTGTTCGGCAGTGTATACGCACCCCTCTTTACCGTCGGGGGCAACGTGCATTGCCTCCCCGTATTTTTTAAGAGTGATGGCTTTAATATCGGAATTGTTTTCGGAGAGTATGTTGGAGTTGACGACTATATCGCAGGCGATATTGAACAATTCGCCGTTTCTGCCCGCTCCCCTGAAACAGTGCTGTAAAACGACGTGCATTACTTCATGCATCATAACGAAGTCCAACTCGCTATCGCTCAAATCGTCTAAAAACTGCGGGGAAAAGATGATCCTCTGTCCATCGGTTGCAGCCGTTTCAAGCGACTCGTCAAGCGAATAGGTCATATGCATAAGCAACAGGCCGTAAAACCCGTGGTTACACAATATCCTCATTCTTGCAAGCAGTAACCTTCTGATATAGCCTTTAACCCTATCTTCAGACAATGCCATTTAACAATCTTCCTTTGGTCTGCAGCCATCTGGAAAAGGCGGGTATTCTCATAAGCGTCTGCTTATAGTCCTTTTCTATGTACATATAGTCCTTTAAAAGCACGGTGGAGAAATCGGGGGGCATACGGTCCGCATAGGCAATGGAGTTGGCTATTGCGTTCAAATCCCCCTTATGCTCCCTGGCGTAGGCCGTCATTGCGGCACACAGTGCGTAGAGCGCATCCGTAGTAGTCGGAAGAGAGGGCATTTTACCCATGAATATATCGCGGATATCGGGCAACTGCTTGTACACCTTGGCCCAGGTGCGCATTTCCACGGCTATACCCGTACCCACCAGACCGCAGATGAGGGAATATACCTTGTCGACATCGTCCGAGACGTTGTTTAAAATGTTGCTCACCATCTCCCACGAACGGGGCGTTGCAAAGGCTAAATCGCCCGAAGCGGGGTCGAACTGCATAAGATAATTCTGCCTGAACGAGAGGAAACCTATTACCTTATCGTTTATTCCGCTGCGGATAGCCCACTTCTTCCAGGCTTCGAAGTTGCCCTCCACCTCGATATGCAGAAGTCTGTTTGCCAGGGCCTTGGGCATTTTGTAGGCCACCGACTTATCGGTAGTGCGGTTGCCGGCAGCAATAACTATGCAGTTGTCGGGTAGTTTATGCTCGCCGATTACCCTGTCAAGCGTAATCTGGTACGCCGCAGCCTGAACCGACTGCGGTGCGGCGGTAATCTCGTCAAGCAACAGAAAGTTGATTACGCCCTCGCTCTCGTCCATGTTGAATATCTGGGGTTTCAGCCATACCGCTAAGGTCTTATCCTCGTTGGCGGTGGGAATACCCCTTAAGTCAATGGGGTTAAAAAGCAGCAGACGCACGTCGGTTACGTGGGTTTTCTTGCCCGTATTCGCCTCTATCTCCCTGGCAATCTGCCTTACCGCCTGGGATTTACCCACGCCGGGAGCGCCCCACAACATGATTGAGGGCAGGGTATTAAGCGGCAAACCCGCATTGATTACCGTACAATACGTGCCGCTCAATTGCTCGATTAACCTACCCACGTCCATTGACGGGATATTTGTCAGCTTAACGTCAGCCATCGCTCATCACCCCTAATTTTTTGTCTATTCTTTCAAGCTCTGCCTTTAAAGCTTCAATACGCTCGGCATAGCCCTCGTTCTTTGAAAGTTCGCCCTTTATCTCACACTGTCGCTTTTCGAGATTTATAAGCACTTCCATTAATATTTTAAGCCTATCTTGCAAATTGTCAAGGAAATTATCAACACGAACTATTCCGCCCGCCTCGGTATTGCCCACCTCGACGTAGTAGCGCCCCTCTCTGACCAGCCAGACGTAGGCCTTTTCAGCCAGCATATTTGCAGGCAGAATTACGTCAAACCCCTGGTATGTGCAAAGGGGCGTCTCCTTCTGCATAAGTACGTTACCGTTTACCGCACTAAACAGCTGCGAACGAAATTCCTTGCGTTCCTCCTTGCTGTACTCCCTGCGGTTTGCGGCATAATACTTTAAATCCGCTCTGCACTTTTCGATTAGTTGCTGCTGATGGCTTATACGGGAGGGAAGCTCTGAAAGCTCCTGCTCCAACATGATATGCGTCTCAATCAGCTTACGCTGTAAAGACAGGCACCTTGTCAACTCGTTAGCCGTCTCCACCCTCTTTTTGACAAGGGGGTTACCGATTGCAAGCGCCTTGACTTCCGCATAGTTTAAAACCGTGCTTTCGATATCCGAACCGCTGCGCTCGGTAATCGAACCTGAAAGCAACCCCGTGATAAAGCGTTGCTTGGTCTCGAGCAGCTGCCAGGAATACGCGTCAAAGCTGCCCTCTGTAATGTAGCGGAAGATAAACACCCTCTCGTTCTCGTTACCCTGTCTTATTATCCTGCCCTCGCGCTGAATCATATCGGCGGGGCGCCAGGGTACGTCGAGGTGGTGAATGGCAATGAGCTTATCCTGCACGTTTACACCAAGCCCTAACTTGAAGGTTGAACCGATGAGTATACGAACGTCGCCTGAGCGAACCCTTAAAAACAGCTTTTCCCTCTGCGCTTCGGTAGCAGCATCGTGGATATAGGCTATTTCGTCTGCGGGTATGCCTGCATTAACGAGCAGTCTTTTGACTTCGTCGTACATATTAAAGCCGTCTTTGGGCGTTGAGCTGTCGCAGAATATCAGCTGGGTACTTGACCTCGCTGCCGTCTTGAAATATATGTTGATTACGTTATCCGCACACACCGCTACCTTGGATTGATAGGTAAAGCCCGACCTGGGTTGAACCAGCCTTAAATCCAAAGCCGCCTTCCTTCCGTCAGTCGTTATCATAAGCATATTGTCCTCCGTACGCTTGACGCGGCCCTTCCGCACACGTTCCGCACGTTGGGAAATATCCGTAAGATATCTTGCAAAACCCGCCGTCCTGGGTATTAAGTTATCCGAATACCCGTCGAAGCGAGGCACCCCTGCGGAGGAGTCCACCTGATGGAAATCGGCAATGGAGGATAAAAGCGAAGTGAGTTCGGGCAGGTTATGGAAGGTTGAAAACCTGGTTGCAAGGCGGTAGTTATTGGTGTCTACGTCGATTTCGAACTCGGTAACCTTTTCGGCAAACATACCTATCCAGCTATCGAAGCTCTGCAAATCGAGCATTGCCAGCTCACCGCTCTGTAGGTACTGCTGCATTACGTAGGCATCGGTTATCGAGTTGGTTATGGGCGTACCCGTTGCCATAACCACACCGCCGCCGTTGTTAGTCTTTTGAACAAAGTGAACCTTGTCCAGCATGTCCTTACACTTCTTTGACCCCGTAGCGCTTATGCCGAGAACGTGGTCCGTCTTGGTGTCTATGGGAACGTTTTTATAGTTGTGCGCCTCGTCT
The DNA here is from genome assembly GCA_051887795.1 of Candidatus Coproplasma sp. Taxonomy (GTDB): domain Bacteria; phylum Bacillota; class Clostridia; order Christensenellales; family Borkfalkiaceae; genus Coproplasma. The sequence continues at coordinate 7,503 of JBJFAG010000157.1, forward strand.
ACAAACAGCCTGTTTATGCCCAGCTCGTCAAAGTACACGATATTATCGGCGGCCTCTATCTTTTCGGACAGCACGCCGATAGCCTTGTCTATGGACTCCTTCCGCTTCCCTAGACCTGAAGTGGATTTGCGTTTATCCTTTTCCTGCTTTAAAATCTTATCCTTGGACTCCAACAGCTTATCTATATAGAAGTCCTTTGAAAGGGGTATCTGATCAAAACAGCTGTAGGCCATAATTATACCGTCGTAGTCGTCGTCACGGATACTCTCCAGCACCGCCCTGCGCTTTAACTTTGTAAAGCCCTTTGGCTCTACACAAAGCAGCTTGGCCTGGGGATACATAGCGGTGAATATACTCTTCCACTGCCCCACGATATTGTTCGGCACAACGTATAAATTCTTCCTGGACAGGCCTATACGTTTAAGCTCCATTCCCGCCGCAATCATAATATATGTCTTGCCCGAACCCACGTCATGGGCGAGCAGGGTGTTGGGGGTGAACAGTATTCTGGCAATGGCGTCCTTTTGATAGGGGTACAGACTGATATCGGGCGACATGGTGGGGATTTTTAAAAACGAACCGTCAAACCTACGCCTGCGTACACAGCCGTATTTTTCGTCAAAGATATCTTCAAGCCGCTTTTTCCTCTCTTCGTCAAGCCATACCCAACGCTTAAACTCCTCAATGAGCTTCTTCTGCTTCTCCATTGCAAGCACCGTTTCGGGCTTGTTGACAACACGCCTGATGCCAGATGCGTTGGTTAAACAGCTCTCCTCGTCGTATACGGCAACCGTCTTCATATTCAGCGTTCTTTCTAAAATATACAAAGCAGGCATACGCTCCGTGCCGTAGGTATGCGAAGAGGCAACGCCCGCATGCCAGCTGTAATAGCCCTTTTCGGTAAGCTCCCAGGTGCCTGTAAGCTCGTCGTGCCTGGTACCCTTATAGCGCATTGTCCACAGGTGGAATATGTGGCTGACAAAGTCGTCTATGATATCGACAGGTACCCAGGGAGAGCCTAAGGTTATATAGATATCGTCTTTGGATACTGCGTTGGGCAACACCTTGGTTAACGCCCTTATGTTGTCGTCGAAGTAGCCCTTATATTCACGGTTGGCCTTTTGGGCGGCATGCCACTTACGCATTATATTGCCTGAAAGGTACTCTTCAGCCGTCTCCCACCCCTTGTAAAAGCATTCGCCCCAGGTTTCGGGATTCTGGTAGATTGCACCCTTCAAGGCACAAATTACAGTCTTATAATCCTCCCCCGTTATAGAGGAGATGTATTCTATGTCGACACGCGCCAGATTGCATAGGGACATAATCAGGGCGTCAGAAATGCTCTCCGCATGCACACCCTGGGTACGCTCGTCGCCGGCAAATGCGTTCTGCCAATCCAACGGTAAATCCATAGACGTAACTTCCCTGATATGCTCGTCCTCAAATGAACCGCCAAACCTGAAACCGTCATGCACACTCTTAATACTTGCGTTCATGTCACTCCTCCTTTTGTAAATTAACCAATCGGCGTCCCCTACCTCACAGGGGTTATTCACGCCATTTTAAATTTAATGTGTTATACCATTATACTACCCGCCACACGTCTAAAACGGAAAAACTATCCGATAAACGGACAGATAGAAATAATTTGAGAAAAATCAGCACCCCGAACGTTCCTTCGGAGTGCCATATAAAATTTTTCGTCTGAAAGCGGGTATCGGCTGATTTATAAAAAACACCGATTTTACGATTATTATACCGCACTTTCGTCTCATCAGTTTCAGTATAAATCAGTTTGTTAATTTTGTCAAGCGTTTGAATAAAAAATTTGTCGATATATACAAAAAGTGTAAAGTTTTACAACTGTATAGAACGGCAAAGGAACCGCTCCATACCGTTTTTATCGTTCTGATACGGACGGCATTACGCAAAGAAAAAGTCTGACATATTAAAGCTTTAAGCAATTCAAAGCAAAAAAATAACAGCGACATATTACTTCGCTGTTCTGCCCGACACAATGCGGTAAATCGCTGTAAAGGAAGCGGTTTCGTTTCACAGTTTTGGACTGTTACTTGACAGTGTTTATATAGTATATTACTTTTCGGTAAAAGTCAAACGATTATTACGTTGTAAATAAAATTGAAAATGCTCTAAAAAAATACTTGGCTTTTCACGATATACAAAAAGTCGGACTGCAAGTTTACAGCCCGACAAAATTATTAACGTTGAAGTATCAATTTATAATCTTTTGATTATTCAAGGTACATATTTTTAAGCAATTCCCTGTTCTCGTCGGAGAGGTGCAGCTGGTTTCTGATGTACTCCTCAACCGAGCCGTAAACGGTTTTAACCTCGTCGAAAGCGGCTTTGAGGTAGTCGCCGTCCACGCCGCCCATGGAGAGCGCGTCTTTGACAACAGACTCTTCACAGCCCCTTTTGATGAGTTCGGCCTCTATGTCCTTGATTTTTTCCGCATTGGCCTCGTTGGTCAGAAGGAAGTCCTGCATAATCGTGTCCTCGTCGACGCCGAGAGCGTAGAGGATTAACGCACCTGCAACGCCCGTTCTGTCCTTGCCATAGGTGCAGTGCCACAAAACCGCACCCTCGCCTTTATTTTCCAGCAGTATCTCAAAGAACTGAGTAAAGCCCTTCTGCCCCTGTTCGCTCATTAAAATCTTGCTGTACTGGGTCTTATACGTACCCGCCTCCGAGCAGTATATTCCCTGCTGAATATCGTCGCCCGCAGCCGCCTGAATCTTCTTCATAAGCTCCACGACGTCAGGGTCGGTCATATCGGTATTGTACACGCTAATATCGTAATTTACAGCGCCTTCGATTTCCTTGTCGGGTGAGTTCTTCCTTTCAAAGTCCATACGCAGGTCTATAACGTATTTAACGCAATAATCCTCGGAGAGCTTTTTGGCTGTTTCGTCGGAGATCTTTGAAATACTGCCTGTACGGATTAAAATACCGTCCTTGACCTTACGCCCGTCAGCGGCAACGTAACCGCCCAACTGCCTTGCATTTTCTATATCGGAAACGTCAATGAGCTGATCTTCGAGATAAATATTTTTATTATCAGACGCAGAACACCCCGCAAAAGCAAAAACCATCATAATACAAAAAATTAATGCAATACCCTTTCTTAATATATTTTTCATATCAGCCATTATAGCACAATAACCGCCCCTTAGCAAATCAAATAAAATCCGCCTCGCGTTTTTTATGATAATTTAGCCTTAATTTATTTCAATCTTTAAATGCTCTATCGCATAACCCCTCAATATATTCCCTTCGGATAAGGGTGTTCCGCCAGCTTTCAGGGATTGCTTCATAGCCGTACAGCGCACCCGCAAGCCCGCCCGTAACAGCGCCGACTGTGTCGGTGTCACTACCTAAGTTTACGGCGTTGAGTACACAGTCCCTGTAGCTATCAAAGTTGAGCAAGCACCATATTGCAGCCTCCAGCGAATCGACGACGTAACCGCTGCTCTTAATCAATTCCCTTCGGGTATCCTTGAAGTCAGGGGCCAATAACCGCTCGTAGCTTTTCAGCTCCCCTTCACCTTCATAGTAGGCCTTAGCCTTGGTTAAACCCGCATATATGCCCTCTTGAACGGGGTTTTTCAAAAGCTCCCAAAGGACAAACGCATATATTCCGCAACCCATCTTTGAACGCTTATGGGCATGGGTTAACGCAGACGCCGTTTCAACAATCTCAATCTTCTTATCCAGGGTACAGTCAAGCCTGTAAGCGTACAATACTACGGGGTGTATCCTCATCAGAGAGCCGTTACCGTTGGAATAATCGTCGCACAATCCACACTCTGAATAGGGCTTGTGAAGTTTACAATAATTATCTATTGCCCTGCTGCACGTGTAGCCAATGTCGAACAATTTATCAGTAGGGGTAAACTCATCGTTATAATACCACCTGCCGAAATTATCCATGATTTTATCATAGTCCAACCCGACGGTACCCAGGGCCTCCAAGGTACATAAAGCCATGCTCGTATCATCCGACCAGGCTCCTTCAGGCACGGGATACGTCCCGTAGCCCATCATATCGGTTACGGGGTTCACATCTAAACTTTTACGACTTTCAAACTCTACGGGTACGCCGAGCGCATCAGCCACCGCATGTCCTACCATAACCGCTTTACATTTTTCAATAAACATACCCACCTGCGTTAAACAATATTTTTTACCCTCAATCAGCTCTGAAGCTTTGCGTTGACGCCGTCTATTCTCGCCCGGGCTGACTGAACGCCGCATTCAAGTGCTTTTTTATAATAGTTTAATGCAATGTTGAGGTTGGCATTATAAATCAACGCCAAAGCTTCATTGCCCGTCGACTCGTCTGCAAGGTCCTCATAATGCAACCCCATCTCCATGGCGGCCATGCCTATATACTTGTTCTTGCCCTTTCTGTCAGCCAATGAATCGAACAAATCGCTGGCAAATTGCCACTCGTCGCCGTTTTTGAACAACAAGGCAAGCTTATACGCTTTACCGGCAGGCACCTCCCCGTCTATGGTATCATAGACCGCATAGGCATGCGAAAACCGTTCGAACTCCGCATATGTAATGGCCAGGTCGATTGCTGCGTTGATTATTTTTTTGTTTATTTCACGCCTGATACTCTTTTCGCCCTTTGCGGCTTGAGTGTCCTTTTTGTCCTTGCTCTCCAGCC
>JBJFAG010000158.1:0-2931 GCA_051887795.1 Candidatus Coproplasma sp.
TTTCATAGTAAATTCGACTCTTTTGTTTGATTATAGCACATCGGAAAAAGTTATGCAATCTTAAAGATGAAAAAACTATTGCATTATCCTGACTGATAATGTATAATAAATAGTATAAATATTACGAGAGATAACGGAAAGAGCTATGTATCACGTCATCGTACACAACGTATATAACGACCCGAAAAAGATTAAGCAGTTAGAAGCGGTTAAAGCCGTATTCGAAAATGCCGGGAAAGAGGTCTGCTTTCATATGACAGACCACCCCTTCCATGCAACCGAAATCGCTAAAGAGCTGACCGACGGGGGCAGGCATGCCGACATCATCGCAATGGGCGGCGACGGTACCCTGCACGAAGTTATCAACGGCATACAGGACGTGGAAAACTGCACGCTGGGGCTTATACCTATGGGTACGGGCAACGACTTTGCCGAAGCTATTAAGATACCGTCCAAACCTGTTGTCGCAGCGGAGATGATAATTCGCAACTCCCCCACTCCCATTGACTTTATAGAGCTTTCAAGCGGGTTGAGAAGCATTAACGCAGTAGGTACGGGCATCGACGTAGACGTGCTTAAATATGCCTACGCCTCCAAGAACACAAAGCGGAACAAATACTTTTCCGCACTGCTTAAAGCTCTGCGCCATTTCCAATACAACGACTTTAAAGTAAGCTGGGACGGCGGTGAAGAAAAACCGTACCACGGTATGATTGCGGCGCTCGGTAACGGTACAAGCTTCGGCGGAGGAATCAAGATGTTCCCCACCGCAAAAGTAGACGACGGATTTATGGATCTGGTAATTGTAAGCTACATATCCCGCATACGTATGGTAATAGCATTTATCAAGTTAATGCTCGGCAAGGCCCACAAGATTAAAGAGGCTACCTACGTTAAATGCAAAACTGCAAAATTCATCCCTGAAAAAGAGTTACCCACTATTCAGGCCGAGGGCGAATTGTACGACAACGTACCCCTTGAAGCCCACATAGTTGCGGGTAAACTGAAATTTTATCTACCTTAACAATGATTGAAAAGTATTACCGTAAAATTATAGACGGAGTACCCTCCGCCGTATTTGTTGTCGACCGTGAGCTCAATGCCGTGTTTATGAATACGGCATTTAAAGCCCTGTTCGGCAGAGATAAGCGCCGTTGCTCGCTGGGTAAGGCGTTCGGCTGCGTTAACGGCAGCTGTACCCAATGCACCAGGGCGGGCAAATCGTCCGGCTGTTCGCTTATTGCCGCCTTCGACGACTCCTTCTGCTCCAATAAAGAGCTGTCGAGAAGGGTTATTTTAAGCATTATGGACGGAGGCAAACACGAAGTCTCTTTCTCCGTTACCGTCAAGCCGTTGGGCGGCGGACTGTGCATGGGCATAATCGACGACGCCCTTGAATTGGAGATTGCAAGGGAACTGCAGACGGCCAAAAATATCCAGCAGCGGTTACTCCCCGCAGGCAAGTGGGCGGGCGGCAAGCGCTATTCATACCTGTATATCCCCTGCCGAGAGATAGGCGGGGACCTGCCCGAAGTGTTTACCGTAGACAATTCTGCCTGCGGAGTTATTGCAGACGTTTCCGGCAAGGGCATTTCGGCGGGTATGCTGACGGCCTTTGTTAAAGCGGCTTACGATAAAAAGATTTACTCCCCCGCAGAGGCGATTGAACAGCTCTCCCGAAAGTTTTCCGACCTTAACTTAGACGAGCGCAACTACATCACCGTTGCCGCCGCGAGGATTGATAAGGACAGTATAACCTACTCAATGGCAGGCCATAACGTACCCATCCTCTTAAAATCGGGCGGTGGCATAACAAGGATTATGCTCAACTCTCCCCCCGTCTCGAATTGGTTTGACAACCCCGCTTACTTTGAGGATACTATTCCCTATAAGAGCGGCGACGTGTTAGTACTTCTGACCGACGGCGTTACCGAGAGTAAGAACCGTTACGGCGAGATGTTCGGCGTAGACGGGGCAATCCGCACCCTATCCGTCTCCCGCACGGGCGAGGAGTTTGTAAGAAATCTGGAGAGCAATCTGCGCACCTTCTGCGGTGAGCTTAAGGACGACGTAACCGCCATTGCCTTCGATTTATAATACTGAATTTAATACAGTAAAAACGGCGTAACCGTCAGGTTACGCCGATCGTTTTAAATAAAGCCATGCACGGCATATTCCAAAACCGCCGTGAAAGCCGTTGTGGGGAAAGGTTTACCCCCTTCGGTCCACATCTATATAATATGCCGCAAAAGTAATTTTATTACGCAATTTCTGCAAAAAGATTGTAAAAAATTTTATTTGAATTAATTTTTATCTATATCGACTGCAAGCCGTTGGATTTGGTCGCCCGCATGACGGATTGGTGATGCTGCAACGCCTGTCGGCAAAGAGCAGGATTATACAGTTTCCTTTATCTTGGCAATCGCCGCCGTCCTGTTCTCCACCCCGAGCTTTAAATAGATTGAGCTTATATAATTCCTCGAAGTGCCGTCGGTGAGCTTTAATGCAGAGGCTATCTGGCGGTTTGTAAAACCTTCGGAGAGCATTATGGCAATGCCCGCCTCCCTGTCGGAAAGGCCGAAAGCCCTTTTAAGCTTAATCTCCCTGTCGCTGGAGACCATGAGTGCGGCATCGGTGATCTTCTTTGCTATTTTGGAGGGCAGGATTGTGTCGCCTGCGTACGCATTGCGGATTGCGTCCAACAGCGCAGTCGAGCCTATGTCTTTAAGAAGATATCCGCAGGCCCCGTTGTTGATTGCAGACAGGATATAGTCCGAATCGTCAAAGGTGGTTAAGATTATTATTTTACAATCGGGCAGCACCTCTTTAATCTTCTTTGTTGCCGCAACGCCGTTCATATTGGGCATACGTATATCCATAAGAACGACGTCGGGCGTATGCTTAATTGCCATCTCCACCGCCTCGGCGCCG
>JBJFAG010000159.1:0-2914 GCA_051887795.1 Candidatus Coproplasma sp.
AACGGGTGGTACAAGGGGGTGTAAAGTGACAGGGCGAATACATTCGTTTGAATCGTTCGGCACCGTAGACGGTCCCGGAATCAGGTTTGTCGTGTTTACGCAAGGCTGTCCGATGCGCTGTAAATACTGCCACAACCCCGACACCTGGGCGGTTAACGGCGGTAAAGAGTACACGGCCGAACAGGTTGCAAAGAACGCACTCCGCTATAAAAACTATTTTGCAAACGGCGGCGGCGTAACCGTCTCCGGCGGTGAACCCCTGCTTCAAATCGGCTTTGTCAAGGAGCTGTTCAGTATATTAAAGGCAAACGGCGTCCATACTGCATTAGATACGTCGGGAGTTGTCTACACTGAAGATAAGAAGGAAGAGATTGACGAGCTGTTGAGGTATACCGACCTCGTTTTATTAGATATAAAGCACATAAATCCCGAAGAGCATAAAGCCCTTACGGCATGGGATAACAAAAACGTTTTGGCATTTGCCGAACACCTCTCAAATATCAGCAAGCCCGTCTGGATAAGGCACGTTCTGGTACCGGGAATTACCGACAACGACGAATATTTATGCGACCTTTCCGCCTTTATTAAAGGCTTAAAAAACGTTGAAAGGGTAGAGGTGCTTCCCTATCACACGATGGGCGTAGTCAAGTATGAAAAATTAGGGCTGAGCTACCCGTTAGAGGGCGTTCAGCCGCCCACTGCGGAGCGGGTTAAAAATGCAAAGCAAATACTTTGTGCAAGGTAAATAATGAAAGAGTTAAAGGGAAAGTGTTTAATAGAGATTGGCGGCGACGCCTGCGTAGGTTGTCTGGCGGTTATGCCCAACTGCAGGCAGGTTGCGCAGACCTTCGGCCTTAACTTTGTAAAGTTGGACGTGGAAGAGGATGCAGAGCTGGTTAAAAATTTTAGAATAGACCGCATTCCCTCCATAATATTATGGGACGAAGGCAAAATTTTAGCACAGTGTTCGGGCTATCAACCGCAGGAGATTTTGGAGCTTTGGGTTGAAGCCAAGTTAGGTTAAAAATTAATTTATCGGAAAAACGTTAAAGAGGATATAAAGATGCAGTTTGAACAATGGGAGGGCTTCACGCCCGGTAAATGGAGCGACGACGAAGTAAACGTCAGGGACTTTATTCAGCACAACTACACCCCCTACGAGGGCGACGGCAGTTTCCTGGCTGACGCCACCGAGGCGACTAAAAAGCTCTGGGCGGAGGTCATGGAACTCACCAAAAAGGAGAGGGAGGCAGGCGGTGTATTAAAAGCCGACGTGCGCACTATCTCCACGCTCACCAGCCACGGTGCGGGTTATATCGATAAAGACCTTGAAAAGATCGTGGGTTTACAGACCGACGAACCCTTCAAGCGCGCTCTCCAGCCCTTCGGCGGTATCAAGATGAGCGAACAGGCTCTGAATATGTACGGCTACGAGCTCGACAGCGAAGTTAAAGACATCTTTACCAAGTACCGCAAGACGCACAACGACGGCGTGTATGACGCATACACTCCCGAAATGCGCCGCGCCCGTACTGCGCATATCCTCACGGGTCTGCCCGATACGTATGGCAGGGGCAGGATTGTCGGCGACTACAGAAGGGTTGCTCTCTACGGCGTCGACTACCTTATCAGGCATAAGGAGCGCGATAAGGAATTGATGGACGGCGATATGACGCCCGACAGGGTAAGGGACAGGGAGGAGTTATCCGACCAGATTAAAGCCTTGAAAGCCTTAAAGGAGATGGCGAAGATCTACGGTATGGATATATCCAAACCCGCATATACCGCCCAGGAGGCAATCCAGGCGCTATACTTCGGCTATCTCGGTGCGGTCAAGGACCAGAACGGCGCCGCAATGTCGATAGGCAGAAATTCCACCTTCCTCGACATCTATATCGAAAGGGATATGAAGGCGGGCAGGTTAACCGAGGTTGAGGCGCAGGAGCTTATCGACCACTTCGTAATGAAGCTCAGAATAGTTAAGTTCATGCGTATCAAGGACTATAACGAGCTGTTTTCAGGTGATCCCACCTGGGTAACCGAATCCATAGGCGGTATGGGTATGGACGGCAGAACGCTTGTTACGAAGAGTTCGTTCAGAATACTCCACACCTTAAAGAATTTAGGGCCCGCACCCGAACCCAACCTCACCGTACTCTGGTCTAGGAATCTGCCCCATGCATTCAAAAAATTCTGTGCGGAGACCTCCATTGAGACGTCTGCAATTCAGTACGAAAGCGACGATTTAATGAGACCTGAAATGGGTGACGACTACTGTATAGCTTGCTGTGTAAGCTGTATGAGAGTGGGTAAGGACATGCAGTTCTTCGGTGCAAGGGCCAACCTTGCAAAGTGCCTTCTGTACGCAATCAACGGCGGTGCGGACGAGCTGACGAAGGACAAGAAAACGGGCAAACCCCTGCAAGTATCCCCTAAATACGCACCTGTCACGGGCGACGGCCCCCTCGACTATGCGGACGTAGTAGAGAAGTACGAGCAGATGATGGATTGGCTTGCAGGTCTGTACGTCAACACCTTAAACCTCATACACTATATGCACGATAAATATTCCTACGAGGCGCTTGAGATGGCCCTGCACGATACCAACGTACGCAGATTCTTTGCAACGGGTATTGCAGGTTTAAGCTGTGCCGTCGACTCCCTCTCTGCAATAAAGTATGCAAAGGTATACCCTATACGCAACGAGGAGGGGTTAGTCGTCGACTTCAGGACGGAGGGCGACTTCCCCAAATACGGCAACAACGACGACAGGGCGGACGATATAGCGGTATGGCTTGTAAAGACCTTTATGAGTAAAATCTCAAGCCACTACACCTACCGCAACTCCATACCCACAACTTCCATTCTCACAATAACCTCCAACGTGGTATATGGCAAAAAGACGGGTAACACC
>JBJFAG010000160.1:0-2906 GCA_051887795.1 Candidatus Coproplasma sp.
ACAGGCTAATATCCGTAATCCGAGGGCGACCAAATAAGGTCAAAAACGGCTTAAAAACTCATATTTTATACTAAAACAAGCAAAAAGCAGTCATTCTTGAGAAAGAGTGACTGCTTTTTTTCTCCTCCAAGTCTCGCAAAAACCGAAAAAAAGACCTCAAAATCAGGGGTGGCCAATAAAAATGAACACTTTCCCGTATCTACGGATATAGGTAAAAGAGGGCGATAAAATGGAGTGTTTTTATGGTAAAATATAAGTTAATTATCGAATATTATCAAAAAGGTAACAACAATAGTCAGATTGCAACGCTTTGCGGTTGCTCTCGAACTGTTGTGTGGGAAGTCTTAAATAGGTTTAATAAGATCGATACTTTATTTGCTGATATTCAAAGAATGAGCGAGGAAGAGCTGCGAATTTTACTATTTCCCGAACGAGTGAAGAAAGGCAACGGTTATTTAATCCCTGACTTTAAGTGGGAAGAGTTTCAGATGCGTAAGCATCAGTCGTCTTTACGGCTTTGCTGGCGTAGATACTGCAAACGAGCGGCAAAGCAAAACTTGAAAGCATACAGCTGGGCGAGTTTTGGGCTTTTTTATATTCAATACCGCAAACCTTGTTCGGACGAGGACGATCCTAATGATAAAGTAAGGAACAAACTGAAACATTATAACCTATTGATGTCTTTCTGCAATCCTGATAGTGAAAGCTACCGTAAACTACAAAAGGAAAAGGAGGCGTGGTTAAAATCCTTACATCTTGATGAAAATAAAATAATAGATATTCTATAACGCCCAAAAAGGCATGGCATGTTTTAAACTCTACACGGGAGCTGTATTTATAGGACGAAAATACTTCCTACTAATTATTTAACTTGCAAAATCAAAAAAAATATGATATAATTTATACAATTGTTATATTCGGGGGGGGTAATTATCAATGGCTAATTTTACACAAAAAGCAATTGAAGCATCGTTTTGGAAATTGCTGAACGAGCGTCCTTTAAGTAAAATTACCGTGAAAGATATAGTTGACGATTGCGGAATAAACAGAAACTCGTTTTATTATCACTTTGAAGATTTACCGTCTTTAATCAAAAGTATGTTGAAGAGTTCAATAGACGGACTCATTGCTTCATATCCGAAATTTGATTCTTTTCAAGATTGTATGAACCATACAATTCGCTTTTTTATTTCCAACAGACGGGCATTTCTACATATTTATAACTCTGTCAACCGTGATATTTTTGAACAATATTTATGGGATGCTTGTAAATATTGCGTTTCATCGTATATAGATATTTGTATTACGGATAAAAAAATAAATGATTCCGATAAAAATATAATTATCAGTTTTTATAAATGTTTGCTTTATGGGCAAATGTCCGCTTGGTTTGCTATCGGGATGAAGGACGATATTACAGACGAATATAATCGATTCCTTGAACTGAGTAGCGGAATTATGGATGATATGATACAAAAAAGCGAAAACAAAAAATAAGCCGACTAATTTAGGTCGGTTTTATTTTTTAGTCATTTACAACTTAAATGTCTGAATTTTGGTCAATGTAATTCGCCGTGTATGAAAATCATACACGGCGTAATATATTGACCGTTTTCATTTTTTTGTATATGAGTTATAATTTGTACATAAAAGAGTGGAGGACTAACTATACTCAATTACGGTACGCCCGTCGAAGGCAGCGGAATTAGTAAATTCGAAGGACACTGCGTAGTTGAAGGCGATTACGATACCTGGACGGACAACATTAAATTCCCCAGCTGGTACGACGAAACCAAAAAGGCAAAGGGCCTTGAGCTCGACGCAGAGTGGGACGGCTCCGACCCTATGTTCATCTCCGACTGGGAGTGGATGTTCGAGATCTTCGAAAAGGCGAGAACCGAACAGAATATTGAAGGCGGCTACGTGCTTTCTATGTACTACCCCGGCTATAACGAAAACGGCGACCTTGTCTCCTCCTTCGGCGGCGGCAACCCCGCCTGGTACAGGAACGACGAGGGTACATGTTCGTTCGGCGCAACGTCGGATAACTTCAAAGCCTACGTCGAATGTATGAACAGCTGGTGGAAAAAGGGCTGGCTGGATAAAGGCTTCTCCGCCCGTACGAGCGATATGTTCTATCAGATAGACGAAGCTACAGTAAGGCAGGGCAAGGTAGGCTTCTGGATGGGCCAGGCCTCCGCACTCGGAAACAGAATCGAGCAGGAGAGTCTGCCTTATACCAAGGGTGCGATAGTCTACGGCGCACGCAACCCCGTCAACGACGTATACGGCGGCGACGAACAGAAGATGAAGGCTCCCGACGCATTCTTTGCAGGTACTGGTTGGAACGGCACGGGCGTATGTATCGCCGCAAAAGCTAAGGATAAAAACCTTGAGTCGCTGTTCACGTTCTTCGACTATTTCTATTCGGAGGAGGGCAGCCTTACAAATACAATGGGTCTTTCAAAAGCCCAGCTCGACGAACCCGACACTCCCCAGTCCGTAAGGGATTGGTATAAAAAGTACGGCATCGAGGACGGAGCGTATACCGTAACTCAGGACGAGAACGGCAATACGATATACAAGCTCAATCCCAAGTGCGATGAGGACAGCGATATGTGGATAGCATGCCAGCCCTACAGAATAGAGGTCGGCAACCAGAGGCTTTCCATCGTCACCCACAATTACGGCGAAACCTTAATTCACAGCCGTAAGGAATGGAACCAGTGGGAGAATACGGGCTTTATTGACGGATTCTACCGCGGCCAGATGACTTCGGCTGAAAATAAAAAGTATTCGCAGACGAGAAATTCAATCTTACTTGAATACATGCAGGTTGAAATTCCTAAATTCATAAAGGGAACGAGAAGCATGAGTACCTGGAGCAATTTCACAAGTCAGTTGGT
>JBJFAG010000161.1:0-2901 GCA_051887795.1 Candidatus Coproplasma sp.
GTAGGAATGGAATAATTGCAATCGACGCTTGTACGGCATATACGAAAAAAGTAAATTGCATTGTGTTGGAGGACTAAATGGAAAAAGAAACGATAACCGTTGAAATAACGATTGTCAAGGATATAAAAGAAAAAGCAGAGGAAGTGATGGATACGCTCGGCGTGGATTTTAATACCGCCGTCAATCTGTTCGTCTATCAGGTTTATTATACAAAGAGTATTCCTTTCCCGATAAAACTTTCTTCCGAGCAACGTTGGGGTATGTAACGGAAATGACGCCATATTACGAGTTTTGCTTGGACGATTATTCAGCACCAACCTGCACGTCGGGTTATAAATACTATTACGGCACAAAAGAGAATATTCAAAAACTGTTGGATAACGTTGAAAAAGAAAAAGCCATACCTGAACAGGAAGTGTTCCGTGAGTTCTGCAACGGAAATACAAAGGTTATGAACATTGCAGGCTTTACAAAAGTGCGTTTTGCAAAGAGAGTAAAGCTCATATCGGAAAAGAAAATCGACTTGGACGAAAGAGAAACGTATACATATACTAACCCGTATGGGTTCAAGTATATTATTTCTATGCGCTTTACTGTGAACAGAGTATTACTGTTGAAAAGCGGAGACAAGTATGTGATTGCCTATTACGCTTTAATAAGAGACCCTAAGTATAAAAGCGAACTATTGCAAGATGATTGGTCTACAATAGATATGTTTTGGGGCTTTCCGGCAATGATTAAATCAACAGGTGAAAAGGACGATTATTTTTTGGAGAATATGCTGTATATGCCTGAAAAAGTCTTTGATAACATAACGGATGCGGAACAGTATTTTATGGATATGCAGAAAGTTGATTATCAGATGTTTTTTGAGGACGTATTCGGCGACGGTTAAAGCATTATGAGTATGGATTTGGAAATTAGGAAGTTGGTTAAACCGACGATAGAAGAAATTAACGAAATAGAAATCTTGGAGAACTATTATGTATTACAAGACGAGGATGATGACGGCTATAAACTAATTGCCGCCCCAAAAGGTGATTTTGCTTTTCATAACATTGCAAACGAAGATATTTTTCAGGAAAAAATCTTGTTTCAGAAAGTGATGAACTACCCTAAACTATTTAGTTTTGCAGGGTTTACCGAAGAAGAAATTTGTCAGGGAATAAGCCTGTCCCGATATTTATATGACTATGCGGTTTACGTTTCAAAAGACGGGGTACGGAAAGAAGTATCGACGTCAGAAATTGAACGGTTCTACGATAAAGTGGAAGTGCCGTCCTTAATAACAAAATGCAAGGTTTTGTACTCTCCCGATTATTATTCAGGCTTTGATAGTAAAGAATTCTATAAAAGAATTAGGAAACACATACCGTCATTTGATTCATATTGCTATTTCAAAGTGGATAATGAGATGCTTTCAAAGGTTGAAGTTCCGTTTTTGATTTTCGACAGAAACAAAGGCAAGTGCTTTATTTGGGTAGAAGATTGATTTCTATGTAGGTATATATACGACCAAACGGTTGAAAAAACATAACGGCTGTGCTATAATAGAAATATAAATACAAGAAGGTAATTTCTATTATGCCTACAAAAAGGGAAGATACGCCGAGACGTCTCGCTCAAAGAAAATACGAGGAGAGACATAAAGAAGAGCGCAAGCAGACAAGCGGAAATTTTCAGGCTATGATGCCCCGTGCTGTTTATGAGGAAATCAACGTGTTTTTGAAAGAAAACAATATATCCAAAGTTGATTTGGTGATTGAGGGCTATAAAGCACTCAAAGAAAAGCAAAAGAAATAAGGTTTGGTACGATATGGGTGACGGTGTAATTGTTAGCTATAAAAAACTTTGGAAACTCTTGGTTGAAAAAGGAATAGGCAAAACGGAATTGAAAAACAAAGCGGGCGTTACATCGACTGTAATGTCAAAACTCGGTAAAGGCGAGCCTGTGCATTTAGAGGCTTTAATAAAAATCTGCAATGTTCTGCATTGCGATATTGGAGACGTTGTTGAAATTTCTTTCGAGGAAAAGCAGGGGGAACAACAATGACAAAACACGTTATTATTTGGAAATTAAAGGATACCGTTGAAAATAAAGAAGAAACATTAAGGAGCATTAAGAACGCATTAGAAGGCTTGGTCGGAAAAATAGACGGGCTTGAAAAAATGTGTATCTTGATAGATAAACTTCCCTCTTCGTCGGGGGACTTGATGATGGATTCTCTTTTCAGCGATAACGAGGCTCTCAAAAACTATCAGAATAATCCCCTGCATTTGGAAGTCGCTAACGGACTTGTTCGTCCGAACGTGGACGTTCGTCTGTCCTTTGATTTTGAAGAGTGATTAAAAAGCTATGTTCATTCGACAATATCAAAGTGAAGATTTTGAATTGGTTTCACAATTGTTTTATTCAACCGTGAATTGTATCAACGCAAAGCATTATTCGCCAAAACAGCTTGACGCATGGACGAGAAACTCAGATTGTTTGCGGACACGGCAAAATGATTTATTAAAGCAACGTACTTTAATTGCTGTAAAAGACGGTGTAATAGTCGGCTTCGGCAGTATTGATAATTCTGGTTGCTTAGATTTGCTTTTCACACACAAAGATTATCAACACCAAGGAATCGCTACTGCGTTATGCAACGAGTTGGAGAAAGGCTATGTACAAATAAAAACCTTTTCTTCTATTACCGCAAAGCCATTTTTTATAAATCGTGGATATGTAGTAAATAAAGAACACGAAGTTGAGCGTTTGAGCGTTAAACTTAAAAACTTTGAAATGATTAAAAACAACTTTACTCCTTAATCTCAAACACGGACTTGTTCGCCCCAACGTGGATGTTCGTCTGTCCTTTGATTTTGAAGTATAGGTTATTAAGTTATATTTTGGAAATA